>DXUR01000223.1 GCA_019417795.1 Clostridiales bacterium
AGTTTAACAGATTTTTGGGGATTTTGCGACTGCACTTACAGGGTACTACTCCAGATTATGGAGTTAGTCGCTCAAGAACTATCCTCCAATTGGGATGATCCTCGATATTCAAGAGAAACTGCTGACGAATAAAAAATAGCCGACCATCTGTTATTCCGTAGGTGGTCGGCTTATTTTATCAGAGATAGCTGTCAAGGTATTCGCCTGCAGTTATTTCTCCGCGCATAAATTTTTGATAAAGATTTGCAGCAGGAAAACGATAATTGTATTGGCTCCCATCTTCTCCCGGTTGAAGCGGCGGCAAATCGCCAATTGCATCCTCAACACCTATAACAGATGGGAGGAGCGATAATTGTCCATCCTTGGGGACGCATGATATTTCCTTCATGCTAAAGCCTTGAACAAGGTCAGCATTCCCGCCAATGATTATTACACGATCTCTCCGTTGCGGAACTCCGAAGTTGGCTGCGCTAACCTGGTTTACTTTGATTTCTGCAACACATTCTTTTAACTCAGCCTTTATCATCTCAAAAAATTGTCCCTTATCCAAATTGAGAATTCCACGAACATTCTCAAAAACAAAGCCGTCCGGCTTGATGGCCTTGACTATGCTGGCATAGGACTTAAATAACCAGTTGCGCATATCTTCAACACCTCGCCGTGTATTCGCGGTCGAGAAGCCCTGACAAGGTGGTCCCCCAAGAACAAATAGAGGAAGGTTTGGATTTGCTTTCTTCGCGGCTACCGCGGCATCCACAATTGCATCATGAACCTCTTGACTATTAATATCGCCGACAATTGCTTCTCCGCCAAGATTTCGCTTGTGTGTTTCTACTGCGTAGTTGTTAATATCATTCCCAATTATCGGAGTCCAACCAGCCCAAATGAAGCCCAATGCAAGACCTCCTGCACCACAGAAAAGATCAACAAACTGTCCTTCGAAAGGGATATTCTTGGCAATCTGATAGGCAAGCAGTGGTGGCACGGCATTTCCTATCTGATTGTTTATCGCCCCAAGTGATCCGATGAACTCAAACGAATCCGGGAAACTCTGAAAACGTGCCGCTTCTCTTTGCGATATAGTCCTGTCTTGATCGTAATGCATATGGCATCCATTACCAGGACGGTTGAAATAGGTATTGATTGTATAGGCAGGCATATCAGGGCGAAGCCTACCGTAATATGTGGATCGGCTTCCTTTTCCTGCTTTGTAGCTTTCTCTAATTTGAGCAAGCCTTTGTGACGGTACGCTCTCCGGGATATTCTTCCAATTCCCCCCTGGCGGAACACACTTTATTACTTGCATATCCAATTCACTCAACGAAGATGCGTAGTGATTGAAAATCATGGTTTTCTTTTCTCCATCCTGACTTTTTTCTCGATACTGCCGAACAATGTTTGTTCGTTTTTCCTGCTCCAGCTTGAACGAATCTAAAATGATTTCATATTCATCGGCTGAAAGGTTGTATAGATGTGCGACTGCCAATTCAATAGCGTCTTCAACGTCTTCACCTGCCAATTGCTTATCCACTAATTCTATAATGTCCATATCAACAGACGGTCGAGGAACACGAATCTGCTTCACGATTCCTGCTGACACGTGATTGGATACCAGCATACTCCTCGCCTGATACTCAAAGATCATCGAATTCATGATTGCAAGCAGCATTTTTAGGCTGAAAATTGCGGCTTCATCTCCGTAAACTACGCCGAGAGAATTTCCGCAGATGAATCCAGGTGGCAGCAATGTGGCTTTGATTCGACGCACTTGAGAGTCGCGTGACACATCGCGCCACACGACCTTACTCTTGGACGAACTCGGCGGAGAAATTACCATTTTCTCATTCAAGAATAACTGATCGCTCGTAAAGGAATACCTGTCTACCATATATCCTTTTGCAAATTCAATTTTACCAGTAGGTAACAGCTTTTCTTTTACTCTGGTTTCATCCAATTCACGTGTGAAACTTAATCCTGTTGCGTCACAGAATTCATCGGTTGAAGGAAGCTGTTCAAGATACATCATTATGGGGATAGCCTCAATTCCAGTTTTTAGTGGAATACAAAAACCCGTCCGCTTGATATATTCAAAAACAGCTTTTTCTATCTTTTTTTCTTTGTATGTGTCTTTATCACTATAAATCCTTACGCTAAGACTTTGGTCAGTTTCTCCACCCTTAGCCACTATGGTGATGCTGGAGATATCTGCGCTGCCATAGAGTTTTAATTCAGCAGGGTAATAAGAAACATTTATGACCTTGTAGTTTTCAAATATCCAACTTCTAAGTTTACTTGAAACTTGGTCATTGAGCAAAGAAGCCGGAGAAACGATCCCGCAAAAACCGCTTGATTTTATTAATCTAAGGGCAACCTCGGTTCCACATCGTGCAAGATTTGTTCCCCATTTGCCGAATCTTGAAGAAGGTTGCGAAATCGTAAATACTTCTTTCATATAGGAATCATACTGCTCTATTGCATTGCGATAGCCCACCATAGCTTCTTCGCCGTTACTCTTGCTAAAGAGTTTCTGCGGCTTCAAAAGACTCCACGGAGGATTCGTTACGCAGATATCATATTTTCCTCGAACAGCATAGTATTCTACAAACGCATCTGCTTGACGAGCATCAAGCTCATATTTTAATCCAGCAGACTCACAAAACTGTGCTATATCGCTTTTTGCTTTATCTACAGCATTCGCATCTATATCCCATATCGAGATGAACAAGTGATTTGATAATAGTTTACCTGAATCCCGTAATTCTGTAAGCAAAGAAATAATCAGCCTTCCATCGCCACAAAACGGATCAATAATATGCAGTTCCGAAGAAAAGGTGTCGCACACATAACGCTTGCTTAACAAACGCATCATGCTTCCTGCTATATCATAATCGGTGTAGAACTTTCCGAGGAGTTTCTCGTCTTCAAAATCTGACTGCGTAAACTCATCAACAAACTGATAGTAGGCTGCACTTATTTCGTTTGGAGTTTTAATCGGCATTTCTCAATTCCTCCCAAGCATAGTATTCCATCAGTCCATTGCACTTTTTCCACTGGATACCCAATTGTCTAATTCTGAACATTTGAATTTCCACTGTTTGCCTATTTTATGTGCAGGGATGTCCTTACCCTTCCTAATCCAATCGCGGATAGTTCCAGGCTTAACGCCCAGGTACTCCGCAGCTTCATCTATGCTTATCCATTTGTCGTTTCCGATCTCTGCCATTTCAGCACCTCCAAACAAAGTACATCAAGTCTATCGTATTATAGCAGATTTCGGCTCTGGTTTCAATGTGTTTTCTGCTATTTCCTATTGTTTTTTGTCATTTGCTTATGTCATATACATCACTCTGAACATCAGAAAAGTCAACCGTTTCGGTAATGATTGATACAATCGCCAATCGCCCCACTCCCATAAAAGAAGCTTTCTAAAGGGAAATTGGCAAGCTGAAAATGCGGCTGAAAGAATGAACCTCAACACGCTAAAGGCTCACCGACAATCGTTCGATGAGCCTTTAACTTTATTGTTTTGTAAATGTTGTGTCTGCCTCTGCAAAAAAATCACTCAATGTGACTCCCAGCGCAACGCAGATGCGCTCAATCGTGGGAACCCCCAACTGACTTCCGCGCATCTCAGCATTCTTCAAGGTTGAATATGATACATCACACAGCTGAGATAGCTTGAAAAGAGAGAGGTTACGCTCGTCAGCCAGCTCCATCACTCTTGCTATCGTATCCATATAATCCCCGCCTTTCTACTTCCTATCCCGCCATCCCGCCATCAATTCTAAAGGGAATGTAGTCCAATATTCTGTACTCAAAGAACTCGACCTACGACTTGAAACCTCGAGTCGGGCATGATTGCCTTTGGCTCGTATGCTTGATTATAGGACAGCATCACAGGCTGCATGTGCAGGCAACCATAGCTATCGGTGAATGCATCCTTTTGTTGTTCACTTGGCTCCTGCTCACTGTATACCTTCAAGTAGCCATCGCCATCATAGACAAAGATGCCGACCTCTCCAATGGCCAAGGTCTCGCACTCCTCGACCCATACAATCTGACCGTCATGATAAACAGGCTCCATACTATCGCCGGAAACCCGTACACCAAAATCAGCACCCTTTGGAACTGACTTTTCGGGAAAGCTAACCATCTCAAAGTTGCCCTCATCGAGGAATTCGCCGGTACCAGCGGATACCGCAAGATTACTCACAGGCATCTCTATGTACTTGAGAATGCTGACCACCTTTGGCTGCGGCTCATACTTCCCCGACGCAATCAGGTCATCCTTGTACTCCCTGACTTTTGCCAAGCCTGCATCATTGAGTGCCGGTGTATGACTGCTGCAAAAATAAGAAACATCCACATCCAGATCAAGCGCATGACAGACAGCCACCAGCTGATAGGCGTTTGGTAAAGCACTGCCCTTTGCCCATTTATTGATGCCACTGGGGGACATCGTTACCCCATACTGCCGCAAAAGCGCGCTGAAATCGACGAGGCTGAGGCCAGCCTTGCGTCGTGCTTCATCAATGCGGGCCCCAATAACATTTTCTTGACGCTCTGTCTCTGCATTATAGTCTGCGTGATTCGTTATCGGGAGAGAAAGAATTTTAGCTTTGCTCTTACTCATAATAACAACCGCCTTTTCTGTTTATGGCTTCAGTATATAGTGGAAAAGACTCTCTGTCAATAGGAAATTGACTATTACTCTACAAATGTGACATTGACATAGATAAATAATCTGCTTATCATAAAAGCACACGAGCAAGATAAGAGGTGAAAACACATGGATAACGAGCGTGTCATTCTGCACAGCGACATGAACTCCTTCTACGCATCCGTTGAAATGATGCTTAACCCAGAGCTCAAAGGAAAGCCTGCCGCGGTGTGCGGATCAACCGAAGAACGTCATGGTATTGTCTTGGCCAAATCAGACTTGGCCAAGAAAGCCGGAGTGAAAACGGGCATGGTGAATTGGGAAGCTCGGCAGCTTTGCCCAGGACTGGTCGTTGTGCCGCCCCAGTACGATCAGTACCTCAAGTATTCTAAGCTGGCCCGTCAAATTTACCACCGATATACGGATCTTGTTGAACCGTATGGCATGGATGAGTGCTGGCTTGATGTGACCGGTTCTGGTGTCTGCGGAACGGGCATGGAGATCGCCGAGGCAATCCGGCAGACAACAAAAGAGGAGCTTGGCCTGACGGTCAGCATCGGTGTGTCATTCAACAAGATTTTCGCAAAACTCGGGTCAGACATGCGAAAGCCGGATGCGATCACCGAAATCAAACGGGACAACTTCAAAGAAAAAATCTGGCCTCTTGATGCTGCAGAGCTACTCTATGTGGGCAAAGCCACAGAAAATAAGCTGACTCAATACGGAATCCACACCATCGGTGATTTGGCAAAGACTTCTCCGGATACACTGCAGCATATGCTGGGGATCAATG
>DXUR01000224.1:0-2306 GCA_019417795.1 Clostridiales bacterium
ACGAAATCGCAATCATGGACGGCGGCAGATGTATTTTGCAGCTGCGGGGTGTGAGGCCGTTCTTCTCGGAGAAGTTCGACATCACCAAGCACCCACACTACAAATACCTTGCGGACGCGGACAAGAAAAACACCTTTGATGTAGACAGGTTTTTATCCACTCTGCGCCGGAAGCGGCAGCAGGTAGTCGCACAGGACGAAAGTTTTGACCTGTACGAAATCGACCTGTCGGATGAAGATGCAGCCGCCGAATGAGGCGGCATTTATTGAAAAGATTTTTGAGTGCCGCAGAACAAGCGGCAGAAAGTGAGGACCTTATGGAATTTTTCAACAGCGCAGTCGATACTTTGCAGACCATCGTGGTCGGTCTGGGCGGTGCCCTGTGTGTCTGGGGCGGCATCAACCTGTTGGAGGGCTATGGACAGGATAACCCCGGCAGCAAGAGCCAGGGCGTGAAGCAGCTGGTCGCGGGCGGCGGCGTTGCCCTGATCGGCGTGACCCTTGTCCCGCTGCTGTCCGGGCTGCTGGGCTAAGTCCTGCATCGCTGCCCACAATTTTCCGAACAACTAATACTTAAAATCCTACGCCGCGCTCTCCCGCTCACATGGGAGGGCGCGGGAAAGGAGGTATCTTTGCTTGATTAGTGAGATCATCGAGAAATGGATAAAAGGCATTTTGATAGATGGTATCACGGGCAACCTCTCCGGCCTGTTCGATAACGTGAACGCCAAGGTGGGCGAAATCGCTTCGGATGTCGGCTCCACCCCGCAGGCGTGGAACAGCGGCATTTTCAGTATGCTGCGCAGTCTTTCCGAAACGGTAGTACTGCCCATTGCAGCGGCCATCCTTGCCCTTGTGATGTGCCATGAGCTTATCCAGATGATTACCGAAAAGAACAATATGCACGACTTCGATACTTCCATGTTCTTCCGCTGGATTTTCAAGTCTGCTTTTGCCATTCTCATTGTCAGCAACACATGGAATATCGTCATGGGTGTGTTCGATGCCACCCAGAGCGTTGTCAACCAAAGTTCCGGCGTTATCATTGGTGAAACATCCATCCACTTTGACCGCCTGATACCCGGACTGGAATTTCAGCTGGAAAGCATGACCATTGGCAGTCTGCTCAGCCTGTGGTTCCAGACCCTTGTGGTGGGCCTGACCATGAACATCTTGTCTATCTGTATTTTCCTTGTGACCTACGGCCGCATGATCGAGATTTATGTTGTGACCGCACTGGGGCCTATCCCGCTGGCGACCATGGGCAGCAGCGAGTGGCGCAGCACCGGGCAGAACTACTTGAAGTCTTTGCTGGCGCTGGGTTTCCAAGCGTTCCTGATTATGATTGTCGTTGGCATCTATGCGGTGCTGATACGCAACATTTCAGGCGCAGCGGACATTGCCGGGGCCATCTGGGGCTGCATGGGCTATACTGTGCTGCTCTGCTTTTGTCTGTTCAAGACCGGCAGCATCAGCAAGTCTGTGTTCGGTGCCCATTGAGAAAGGAGCGTTTGAATGGCGTATGTGACCGTTCCCAAAGATTTGACCCATGTAAAATCCAAAGTCTTATTCGGGCTGACCAAGCGGCAGCTGGTCTGCTTCGGCGGTGCGCTCCTCACGGGCGGACCGCTTTATTTTTTGGCCCGGAACTATCTTTCCAACAGTGCAGCGGCCCTGCTGATGATTTTTGCCATGCTACCGGGGCTGCTGTTCGCTCTGTTCGAGCGGCACGGCCAGCCCCTTGAAGTGGTGATTCAGCAAATGATTCAGTGCTGCTTTATCCGTCCCAAGGAAAGGCCCTATCAGACCAACAATGCTTACGCCGCCCTTGTGCGGCAATACCAAATGGAACAGGAGGTAAAGGCCATTGTCCAGAAAAACGATACCCCGCGAAACCGAAAAGCCCAAAAAGCTCACCCGCGCCCAGAAAAAAGAAATTGATGCCGTTATCCGCAAGTACAAGGGTGACGGCAAGCCCCGCACGGCACAGGCCACCATCCCGTATGAGGCCATCTACCCGGACGGTGTGTGCCGCATTGACCGACGCACATTCTCCAAGTGCATTGCCTTTGAGGACATCAGTTATCAGCTGGCCCAGCCGGAAACAAGAACCGCCATCTTTGAACACCTGTGCGACCTCTACAACTATGTGGATGCTTCCATCCATGTGCAGCTTTCGTTTTTGAATCGCAAGGTTGACCCGGTGCAGTACGCAAAAAGTTTTGAGATCGCACCGCAGGGGGATGATTTTGACGACATCCGCGCCGAGTACACCGCCATCCTGCAAAAGCAGCTTGCCAGCGGAAA
>DXUR01000224.1:2406-5442 GCA_019417795.1 Clostridiales bacterium
TATGGAGCTGTGAGCTTTTTACAAATCCTTGCGCCGGAACTTTCGGACGAAATGCTGGCCGACTTCCTCAAAACGGAAAGCGGGATTCTCGTCAATCTCCATGTGCAGGCCATCGACCAGACCGAGGCCATCAAAACCATCAAACGGAAAATTACAGACCTTGATGCTATGAAGATTCAGGAACAGAAAAAGGCTGTCCGTTCCGGGTACGACATGGATATCCTCCCCAGCGACCTTGCCACCTACGGCGAGGATGCCAAAAAGCTGCTGAACAAATTGCAGACCCGGAACGAACGGCTTTTCATGCTGACTTTTTTAGTGCTGAATGTGGCCGACACCAAGCAAAAACTGGGCAACGATGTGTTCCAAGCGGCAGGTGTGGCCCAGAAGTACAACTGCTCTCTTGTCCGGCTGGACTACCAGCAGGAGCAGGGCCTTGTGTCCAGCCTTCCGCTGGGTATCAACCAGATAAAGATTCAGCGCAGCCTTACCACCTCCAACGTGGCGGTGTTCGTGCCCTTTGTAACGCAGGAGCTTTTCCAGAGCGGTGCGGCCATGTACTACGGCATCAACGCAAAATCCCACAACATGATCATGCTGGACCGCAAGCAGGCCCGGTGTCCCAACGGCTTGAAGCTGGGCACGCCCGGCAGCGGCAAATCCATGAGCTGCAAGTCTGAAATCGTCAGTGTGTTTTTAACGACTGCTGACGATATTTTTATTTCAGACCCAGAGGCCGAGTATTATCCGCTGGTCAAGCGGCTGCATGGGCAGGTCATCAAACTTTCGCCCACCAGCAAGGACTATGTGAACCCTCTGGACATCAACCTCAACTACTCCGAGGATGATAGTCCGCTTGCCCTGAAATCGGATTTTGTGCTGTCGTTCTGTGAGCTGGTCATGGGCGGTAAAACAGGTCTGGAAGCGATTGAGCGCACCGTGATAGACCGTGCCGTGAAAGCCATCTACCGCCCCTATCTGGCGAGCCCCTGCCCGGAGAATATGCCCATCCTCTCCGATTTGCACCAAGCCCTGCTCGACCAACACTTGCCGGAAGCGGACCGGGTAGCGCAGGCATTGGACCTGTATGTGTCCGGCTCGCTGAACGTGTTTAACCACAAAACGAATGTGGACATCCACAACCGGCTTGTGGCCTTTGACATCAAAGAGTTAGGCAAGCAGTTAAAAAAATTGGGGATGCTCATTATCCAAGACCAGATATGGGGCCGCGTCACCCAGAACCGCAGCCAAGGCAGGGCTACATGGTATTTTGCAGACGAGTTCCATTTGCTCTTGAAAGAAGAACAGACCGCTGCTTATTCCGCAGAAATCTGGAAACGCTTCCGCAAATGGGGCGGTGTGCCCACGGGCGCCACCCAGAATGTGAAGGACCTTCTTTCTTCGCCGGAGATCGAGAACATTCTGGAAAACAGCGACTTCATCACGCTGCTGAATCAGGCATCCGGCGACCGCAAAATCCTTTCGGAACGGCTGAACCTCTCCGCAGACCAGCAGAAGTACATCGACAATTCGGAACCGGGCGAAGGACTGCTGATTTTTGAAAACGTGGTGCTTCCGTTTTCCAACCCCATCCCGAAAAACACACAGCTCTATAAGATCATGACCACCCGGCTCAGCGAGGTGGTGGAGCTATGAGCTTAACACATTTCAGCTTGTTTTCCGGCATCGGCGGCATCGACCTTGCCGCGGAAGCAGCGGGGTTTACCTCTGTCTGTCAATGCGAGTGGGCGGCATTTCCCGCCGCTGTGCTGGCAAGCCACTGGCCGGAAGTGCCCCGTTTTCAGGACATCACCACTGTAACAAAGGAGGCTTTCTTTGAAAAAACAGGACTTCGCACCGTCACCCTCATTTCAGGTGGCTTCCCGTGCCAGCCGTTCTCCACCGCAGGGCGGCAGCGCGGCTTCCACGATGAACGCTACCTGTGGCCCGAAATGCTGCGGGTCATCCGGGAATTGCAGCCCCGTTGGGTGCTTGGAGAAAATGTTGCTGGCTTCCTCCGTATGGGGCTCGACAAAACGCTCATTGACTTGGAGCAGGCAGGTTACGATGTTCGGGTTTTCGTATTACCTGCTGCTGCCGTTGGCGCGTGGCACGAACGGAAACGAGTATTCATCATCGGCTCCGCTGCTTCCCACGCCCCTTGCCAGCGACACCGGGGATGTGGGCAAGGGACTGGACATTCAAACCTCTGCGAACGGCAGCTACCGCAAGATGAACAAGGACGGCAAGGCGTGGACGGCGCGGCTTTCCCATGTGGTCTACCGGATAACCCCCACCACGCTGGAAAAGCCCTACCTCAACCCGGACTGGGTAGAGTGGCTGATGGGTTTCCCGCGCAAATGGACGGACATTCCCTTTGGGACAAAGAGCCTGCCGACATCCCGCGCCTGACCGAAGATGTGCCAAACCGCAGCAAGCGGATGAAAACGCTGGGCAATGCGGTTTCGCCGCCGCAGGTGTTCCCGATTCTCAAATACATTGCGGACATTGAAACGGGCCGCTGTCCGATGGGAGGTGAAGAACTTTGAAAGAATTGCAGGCGAAAGCCAAAGTCACCCAGACCATGACCCGTGATGGTCTGGTGATGGAAAATCAGGCCACTGGTACTGTTGAGAACGTTTCTACTCGTGAAGCAGAACGGGATTACTCCACGGATGCCGAGGGCAAGGCCGAAAAAATACTGGAACGCACCGAGGACGTAAAGGACAAGCACAAGGCAAAGAAAAAAGCCAAACAAGCTGCGGAAACCGCCGAGAGTGAAGACGGTCTGCACCGTTCCGCCGCCCGTCTGGAACTGACCGAAGAAGAACGGGCAGACCCGGCGTTGCAGCCGTACATCCAAAAGGCGGAAGCGAAAGCCGACAAGCTGGATGCGGCCCGCGCCGCTCTGCCGAAAAAGCGTGTCCCGGTCAAAGAAAAAGTCTACGATGCCGCCAGCGGCAAGGCAAAATCCACCCTGCGCTTTGAGCAGCAGGACAAAGGCCCGCCCAGCCTGAAACCAAACCCGGCCAGCCG
>DXUR01000225.1 GCA_019417795.1 Clostridiales bacterium
CCACTGCGGTGGGACGGATCAATTCGGCCAGCGCTTCGTCGGCGCCGTCTTTTTGTCCGTGGTGTCCCACTTTGAACAGGTCCGCCCGCAGGTCCGCGGGATCAATGCCGTCATAGCCCGTCACATTGGTGTCCCCCGGCAGCAAAATCCGGGTACCCCGGTAATTCAGCCGCAGAATGAGACTGTAGTTGTTCATGCGGGCATCCAGCGCGTCCAACCGTTGGAGGAACGTACTGCAAACGTTTGCACTATTATACAACGCATTTATTTCGTCCGCAAGGGCCAACTGTTTTTTTGTAGAGGGTGACAGGATCTGAACGGTCAAATCTGGCGCAATCACCAATTCCTGACCACTTTTCGGCGCAAGAATGGTTCCGCCGTGGTCCTCTACCAGAGCGCAGAGGGTGCCGTAGTCATTCAGGGCCTGCATGAATTTGCTTTCAGAGAGGTTTCTCGCCACGGAGCCGTCCAGAGGCCGGAGGGATCGGTAAAGATCCGGCGGCAGCGTTTGCCACAGCACCGCCGGGGGTGCGATCCGGGCTGCCCACAGGAGACCGCAGAGATGATCCTCATGGATGTGGGTGCTGACGGCCAGATCCAGACGGCGGATCCCCCGTTTTTTCAGATATTCCTCAATGCGGACCCGACCGGAGGAGCGATCCGCGAATTCGCTGTCCTCAGCGCTGCCGCCGTCGATCAGGGCGGTGAATACGCCGTCAGGCTTGGAGGAGTCCGGACATTCCAGTAAAATAGCCTCGCCGTAGCCCACATTTACAAAAGTAACTGTTAACTTCTTCTCTTCCATAAGCACTTACGAAATCGCACGTTTGATGTACACACTGGAAAGCAGCAGGACCAGAACGGTCATCACGATGGCGCCCGCGCTGCCGAAGCCAAAGTCCAGGGACTTGATGCCGTAGTTGTAGAGGTACTGGGTGATGGTGGAGGTGCTGTTGGCGGGACCGCCGCCGGTCAGCAGGTTCACCTTGTCGAACAGACGGAAGCTGTCGATGGTACGCAGCAGGGCGCACAGGGCCAGGCTGTTCTTGATGTTGGGAAGGGTCACATAAAAGAGGATCTTGAAGCGGTTTGCGCCGTCGATCCGTGCAGCCTCGTACTGGCTCTGCGGCACGGATTGCAGGGCAGCGTACAGCAGTAGGAAGACAAAGGGAGCACTTTGCCACACGTCGATGAGCACTAACATGCCAAAGGCGGTGTGGATATCGGAAAACCAGTTGTAGACCGGCAGGTGCAGAGCCTGCAAAACCTGGTTGACAATGCCGTAGTTAGGAGAGAGCATCATGCGCCAGCTCAGAGCCACAGTGACGGTAGGCAGCAGATACGGCAGGAGCAGCAGGGTGCGCATGGTTTTCTGGCCCCGTTTCAGACTGTTGACAAACAGCGCCATCACAAGACCGATGAACATCTCAAAGATCACAGCAAGAATAGTGAACTTGACGGTGTTGAGAATGGATTGCTGGAAATACGGGTCGCTCAGCAGCTTTGTATAGTTTTGAAGGGCGATAAAATGGGACCCTTTCTTCAGGCTGCGGAGAAGGTTGTAGTCGGTAAAGCTGTAAACCAGCGTAAAGAACAAAGGATACGCCGTCATGATCAGCAGGATCACAACGGTAGGGGACAGCATTCCCAAACCAAACCGTTTGGTCTGGGCATCTGCGGAGCGGAGTTTGGTATTTACGTTTCTTTTCATGACAGCGGCCTCACATTTCAGAAGCGTTACGGATCGTAATCATTAAAAGGAATGGGGGAAACATTCTTTTTTGTTGTGCGGCCGGGCTTTTCGCCCGGCCGCACGTTTCATTACATGCAAAATGGGGATGTAAGCGGAATGCTTACTTCATCAGAGCTTCCAGCTGAGACTGGGCATCGGCCAGGCCCTGATCGACCGTCTTGACGCCGTTGACGATGTTGTCCATCTCAGCGCCCAGGATGGTGTAGAACTGAGTCCACTCAGCAATCACGGGACGATACATACCGCCTTCCAGAGCCTTGCAGACGACCTCATACTGAGGATAGGTCTTGAGGATCTCGGCATCCTGCAGGCTGGAGTAACGGCAGGGCACACCGCCGGAGGGAACGGTGGACTTCTGGACATCCTTGTCCATCAGGTAGCTCAGCAGCTCGGTGGCCAGTTCCTTGTTCTGGCTGTTGCTGGGGATACCGATGGTCCAAACGCCGTAGACGTTGGCGTTGTGGGTCTCGCCGCCCTTGGCGACAGCACCGGTGATGGCGCAGTAATCAGCAGCGGTATCAGCAGTGGGAGTGTACCAGCCGGGCCAGCCCACACCCATGGTGCCGGCGCCGGTATCGCAGGAAGCGATCAGGTCATCCTTGACCTGGGCGGAACCGGTAGCGATGAGCTTCAGATAGAAGTTCATAGCATCTTTAAACTCGGGAGTGTTGACGGTGGGCTGATTGTTGCTGTCGATGACCCAGCCGCCGTAGGACAGCAGGATGGGCAGGAAGTCGACGACCAGGTTGTTCTGGCTGTCGCCACGATAGATGAAGCCCAGCTTGCCGTCAGCCTTGGCCTTTTCGCAGATCGCCAGCATATCCTCCAGAGACAGGATGGTGTCACCGGTGTAACCGGCGGCTTCCACGTTGGCCTTGTTGTACAGCAGGACGGTCACGTTGCCGTAGTAGGGAGCCAGATACAGGTCATCGCCCACATAGCAGATGGCGGTGGTAGCGGGGATCACGTCCTCATCCAGAGAGTAGCCCAGCTCGGTGAGGTTGGCCAGGACGCCGTTCTCGGTGAACTCTGCCATCCAGGAACCGTCCACCATGCACAGGTCATAGGAGCCCTTGTCATTGATGGCGTCCAGAGCGATGCCGGAGTACAGGTCGCCCTCAGAGAGCTCCTGCACCTCGCAGACAACATTGTGCTCAGCCTCGAAAGCGGGCAGGCACTCCTTGATCACGTCGGCATAGGTGCCGCCGCGCAGGATCAGGGACAGCTTGGTGGGTTCTGCGGAGGTATTATCAGCGGGAGTATTGCTGTCAGAGGGAGTCTCGGTCTTACCGCCGCCGCAGGCGGCCAGAGACAGGGCCATAGCCAGCGCCAGGATCAGGGACAACGCTTTTTTCATCTTGTTTTCCTCCTAATCTGAAATTGTTGGATTTTATTTTGTTACTCTTTGACAGCACCGCTTGAAAGTCCGGAGATCAAGTAGTTCTGCGCAAAGATCACAAACAGGGTAATGGGGATGACGGAGACCACGCCGCCTGCGGCCACCAGGCCGAAGTTGGTGAGGTTATCCTCCGTGTTCAGCAGGGCCAGCGCCAGAGGAACGGTGTTGTTGACGGCGGTCCGGGTAAAAATGACGGTGTAGGTGTACTCGTTCCAGGCATACATGAAGGAGAGCATGGCCACTGCCGCGATGCCGGGGGCCACCAGCGGCAGCACGATCCGGCAGAACAGCTGCCACTCGGTCGCGCCGTCCACCTTGGCACTTTCCTCCACCTCTTCCGGCAGATCCTGGAAGAAGCTGATCAGGAACCAGATGATCAGCGGCACGTTGATCAGCACGCAGGCCAGCAGTACCGGCAGCTTGGTGTTCAGAATACCGAGCTTATTGAACATGATGTACAGCGGGATGGTGAAGGCCACCGGCGGCAGCACGCGCACCAGCAGGACCCAGTATGTCATGGGCTTTTTCAGGCCAAACCGGAACCGGCGGCGGGCGATGATATAGGCCGCACAGATACCGACAACCAGCGAGACAAACAGAGAACCGAACGTAGTCTGCAAGCTGTTGATGATGGCGGTGCCGAAATTCTTGGCCGAAAACAGCTCCGCGAAATGGATGCCTGTCAGACTTTGAGGAATCAAAGCGATATGTCCCCTCATTTCATCCGTAGGCCGGATCGCCATTGCCACCAGCCAGTAGATGGGAAACAGCGAGACCATCAGAAAAAACAGACAGCCTATGGCCTTTCCAACCGTTCCAATTCTCTTTTTCCGTTTCACAAGAACGCCTCCTTATTGAGTGAAAAACGTTTTCCACCGAAGAGTATACATTTTATATAGTGCTGAAACAATCAAACCCAGGTGAAGCCTGTGTAAAATTTCTGTCAGATCGCGGCGCGGGAGGATGCCCGGATCTTGAGATTCACCGGCACCACCGTCAGCCGGGGAACATCCTGCGCACCGTCCAGCAATGCAGCCATGTGCTCCATGCACAGCTCGCCCATCCGTCGGCAATCCACATGGATGGAGCTGAGCTCCGGCTCCATCATGGGGCAGACGGAGGAATCGTCGAAGCCCACCACCGCCAGATCCTCCGGCAGGCGGAGCCCCAAACGCCGGGCGGCTTTCATGACGCCGGCGGCCAACACATCGTTAAAGGCGAATACGGCGGAGGGCCGATCCGGGCGGCTCAGCAGACGGAGGGCCGCCTCTGTGGCGCTTTGGATATCCCGGTCGCACATCAACGCGCCGGATTCATCCACCGAAAGGCCGTTTTCCCGCATAACGGAGAGAAACGCATTGTAACGGGCACTGGTGACATAAGGGGAGAAGCGGCCCATCAGCATGGCGATTCGCTGATGTCCGGCAGAGATCAGATGGCTGACTACCTGACGCACACCGCCGGCTTCATCCGCCACAATGCAGGGCAGATCGAAGCCCGCCGCCCGGTTGTTTACCAGGACCACGGGGATGTTCTGCCGCTGAAATTCGGAAATCAGGTCGGCCTGGGCATTGCCTGCCAGGATGACACCCTCGATCTGCTTGCTCTGGGCCGTGCGGGTCCATTCCTCCGCTGTGGAAATCAGAAGCTGGTAGTTGGTGCCGTTGGCGCGGCGCATGACGCCCTCGCAGATGCTGGCGTAGAACTCATCCAGAATGGTCGCGCCCTCTTTACAGATCAGAAACGCGATCTTGTCGGTCTGCTGCCGGGCCATGGCCCGGGCAATGGCGCTGGGTTGGTAGTGCAGCGCCTCCGCCGCGGCGTAAACCCGGCGGCGGGTGGATTCCCGCACCCGGTCCGGCGTCGTAAAGGTCCGGGAGACCGTGGCGGTGGAGACGCCGGACAGGCGGGATACATCATAAATCGTTGGGGTATCCATAAAACCGGATCTCCTTTCCAGTGTAAGAAAGCGCTTACATTCATGCACAATAAAAATAAAGCGTCAAGTGCCGTGATTTGTGAATATGATATCATGGCAAAATTTGGATTGCAATAGAAAATCGCCGTTTTCTACAGATATCAAAAACAACATCTTTCTGCATTGTACAATATTTACAAATTCGGGCATTTTTCTCTGAATGCAGCGCTCCTTGCGTCACCGGTTCTATTCGATAATTCACAAAGCCGCCTATGTAAGCGATTGCATTTTGCAAAAATGCAATCGCTCCGCCCTGTAATCGCCCGCTTTCAAGAACCAATATAGCAGGCGGCCATGGATCACCCCATGGC
>DXUR01000226.1 GCA_019417795.1 Clostridiales bacterium
CAGCGCCCACGTCGGCGGCCTTGGTGAAGATGCCGCCGCCCACACGGGCAAACAGCGCGATGGAGGAAGCGCCCAGGGAGAAGCCGGTGAGGATCTCCACATTGTTGGTGAAGGCATAGATGGCGGCGCAGCCCAGCAGGCCCAGGCCCACCACGCACATGCCCATAACGGAGCCGCCGGAGAAGGCGATGCCCAGGGCCTTGTTCATGCCGCTGGACTTAGCGGCGGCAGCGGTACGGACATTGGCCTTGGTAGCCACGTTCATACCCACATAACCGGCGCACACAGAGAAGACCGCGCCGATCAGGAAGCAAACAGCGGTGAGCCAGGTGATGAACAGGCCGATCAGCACGAACAGTACCGCCACGAAAATGACCAGGATCTTGTACTCCGCGAAGAGAAATGCCCGGGCGCCATCACTGATGTTTCCCGCGATCTCCTTCATCCGTTCCGTACCGGCGTCAGCCTTGGAGACCACGGAGGTCTTCCATGCGGCAAACAGCAGAGCCAGAACCGCGCACAGCAAAACTACCCAAATGATGTTTTCCATTCCTTCCACTCCTTAAACGTTTTGTATAAAATTGAGTGTCTAACTTTGCTGTATCATTCTAACAACACCGCGCGTTTTTTTCAAGTAAATTTACCTAACGAGCAAATCACTTTAAACAAGTTTTACGTTTTGCCCAATTTTTTCCTTGAAAGCTTTTAAATTTTCGTCTTTATTTTTCATTTAACATTCATAAAATATGCGAATTATCAAATTTTTTTATATATATTAAGCCACATTTTCTTTCAATATATGTCAAAGCAGCAATAATTTCGTGATTTTTTCTCAAACGTTTGCGAAAAATTTCAGAAAAACGATTACGCATGGTCGAAATTTTTGGCACCCTCAAAAAGGCATAAAAAAATCCACGCCCTCTCGGCGTGGTTCTTCCGGTTTTACCGTTCGCTGTGGCTCTGCTCCTGACCGTCAAAAATCAGGTCATCCACATCTGCCATGAACTTGTTCATCGTCATTGCACATCCCTCCTTTTCTCAATTTTCATTCTGATTATACGTCTGCATTTGAAGGTTTGCAAGGCAGTAATTGTGATTTTTTTGTAAACTCTGTGTCAAGTGCCCCCAGCCGCTCCGGAGTGGAACATCCTCCTACGCTCCGGATTCCCCGCTTCTTTTCCGCAAAATAAAGAAATCTGTTTACATTCCGAGGGGATATTACTATAATATAAGGATATTTCCCGACGGTACACCGCCAGGCAGTGTACCGTCTACCTACACATCAGGAGGCGGTTATGCCGAATTTCAGGTCTCTTGAGTTCCTGCGCCGCCGGGTCTGCACCATTATTGACATTGGTACGGCGGACGATCTCATCAGCCGCGCCTATGACATTTTCTACACCTTGGTCATTCTGGTAAACCTGGTGGTCGCCATTGCCTACACCTTCGACGAGGCAGAGGCCGCCTGCGGTCCGCTGCTGCTGCGGATCGAAGCTGCCACCGTGGCCTTTTTCGCCGTGGACTGCGTCCTGCGGATCTGGACTGCCAAGTACCACCATCCCAATCTGAAGGAATGGAAGGCCGTCTGCCGATACATTTTTTCCTTCTCAGGCATCGTGGACCTGCTGAGCTTTCTGCCCTACTACATGCCCTTTTTCTTCCCCTCCGGGGCCGTGGCCTTCCGGATGTTCCGGGTGGTGCGGATCTTCCGCCTGTTCCGGATCAACGCCTATTACGATTCCCTGAACGTTATTACCCAGGTCCTTACCAGCAAGGCCCAGCAGCTTCTCTCCTCCGTGTTTATCATTCTGGTGCTGATGACCGCCTCCAGTTTATGTATGTACTCTCTGGAGCATGACGCGCAGCCCCAGGTGTTTTCCAACGCCTTTTCCGGCATCTGGTGGGCGGTATCCACCCTGCTGACGGTGGGTTACGGAGACATTTACCCCATCACCACCCTTGGCAAGATCTTCGGCATCCTGATCACCTTCCTGGGCGTGGGCATGGTGGCGATCCCCACCGGTATCATTTCCGCCGGCTTCGTGGACCAGTATTCCCGCATCAAGCGGATCAGCGAATACGGCACGGAGGCGGACATTCACTTCATCCGCATCCACCTGACCCCCCGGGACCGCTGGGCCAATGCCCCGCTGCGGGATCTGGGCCTGCCGGAGGGCGTCATCATCGCCGCCGTCCAGCGGGGACGAGACATCATTGTTCCCCGGGGCGATGTGGTGCTCCTCCCCGGTGACAATCTTGTGCTGGGGGCAGGCGTCTATGAGGATGACGTCCGCATCCAGCTAAAGGAGATCGTCCTTCAGACACACCACCCCTGGGTGGACCACCCGCTCCGGGATCTGGATATTTCCCGGCAGACGGTCATCATTATGGTCCGCCGCCGGAACCGGACACTGATCCCCAATGGCGGTCTGAAGCTGCTGGCAGGTGACAAGGTGTTCCTCTATACACAATCTCACCTGCCCCACGCGCAGGATATCCAAATTTGACAAATTATGCAAGGAGGCCCCTATGGCTGACGATATGAGAACTCTGGGCTATATCTGCCCGAAATGCGGTGCCCAAGTGATGGGTGCCCGCTCCGTATTTGCGCTGGAAGCGTCTGACGCCGAGATCGAATGCTCCTGCGGCGGCAGTGTCCTGCGGACGAACTATGACGGCCAGAACTATCACATTCTGGTGCCCTGCGGCGTTTGCGGCCAGACCCACGAGGCTGTCTGTCCGCCGGAGCGGATGCTCCACGCCGCCACCGCCCTCAGCTGCCCGGACAGCAAGCAGTTCTGCTGCTTCATCGGCGACGAGGGCACGGTGGAACATCACCTCCGGGAGGCCAGCATTGCCATCTCCAAGGAAAAGGCGCAGGAGAACGGCGGCGAGGCGGAGGCCTTTACCGACAATGTGATCATGTACGAATTCCTCTCGGAGCTCAAGGACATCGCCGCCCGGCCCAACGGTATCACCTGCGGCTGCGGCAGCCACGATTACAGCATGGAGATCCGCCGGGACGCGGTGGAGCTGACATGCCGGGACTGCGGCGCCCGCCTGCGGCTCAGCGCCGCCACCGACCGGGATCTGGACGATCTCTGCTGCCACATGAAGCTGGTCATTCCCGGCGGGAAGTGACCGTCTCCTTCTATTCTCAAAAAGAAAGGTGTAAAACTGTATGATCTCGCTTCTGGCCCGTTTCTTCTGCAAAAGCGACGGGAAAAGCCCCGCTCAGCTGCGGACGGCCTACGGTATTCTCTGCGGCGCTGTTGGGATCGGGCTGAACCTGCTGCTGTTTTTGGGCAAGTTCTTTGCCGGGACCCTCTCCGGCTCCGTCGCCATCACGGCGGACGCCTTCAACAACCTCTCTGATGCCGGTTCCTCTGTGGTCACGCTGCTGGGCTTCCGCATTGCCGCCAAAGCGCCGGACCCAGGCCATCCCTTCGGCCACGGCCGGGCGGAGTACCTCTCCGGTCTGGCGGTATCCATGCTGATTTTGCTGATGGGCGTGGAACTGGCCAAGGAGTCCCTGAATAAGATCCTGCACCCCGCTCTGGTGGAGTTCAGCTGGCTGGTGATCGGGATTCTGGCTGCTTCTATCTGCGTGAAGCTGTATATGGCCATGTATAACCGCTCCCTCGGCAAAAAACTCTCCGCACCGGCGCTGCTGGCGGCAGCAGCGGATTCGCTGGGAGATTGCATGTCCACCTCTGCCGTTCTGGTCGCCACTCTGATTGGCCATTACTTCCAGCTCCCGGTGGATGGCTGGGTGGGTATTCTGGTGGCACTGTTCATTTTCAAGGGCGGCATAGACGCCGCCAAGGACACCATCGATCCCCTGCTTGGAAAGCCCCCCACGCCGGAATTTGTTAAAGAAATTGAAGATCTGGTGATGGCTCACAAAGAGATCTCCGGTATTCACGATCTGGTGGTTCATGACTACGGCCCCGGCCGGGTGATGATCTCCCTCCACGCGGAGGTCCCGGCCACCGGCAGCGTCATGACGATCCATGACGCCATCGACAACATCGAACAGGAGCTGCACCGGAAGCTGGGCTGCGAGGCGGTGATCCACATGGACCCCATCGCCACGGATGACAGCACAACCGTTGTCCTCCGGAATAAGATCACAGAGCTGGCCCATTGCATCGATCCGGCCCTCAGTATCCACGATTTCCGCATGGTCCCCGGCCCCACCCACACCAACCTGATTTTCGACGTGGTGACGCCCTTCGGCTTCCGGCTGGAGGACGCCGAGGTAGCCCGGCAGCTCCGGGCTCTCATCCGCGCCTTCGACAGCCACTATGTCCCCGTGATCCAGGTGGAACACTCCTACATATGATCTGACAGCGGCGGCCCGGAGTCATTCCGGGCCGCCGCTGTATGCACAGGCCGATCTTTTTTGATTTTTCCCGCAAAAGGCCTTTACAAGTTCAGGAAATATTGCTATAATAACAGGGCTGTATGGGGGCGTAGCTCAGCTGGGAGAGCGTACGGTTCGCATCCGTAAGGTCGAGAGTTCGATCCTCTTCGTCTCCACCATAAAAACCACTCCATCGGAGTGGTTTTTCTTTTTCGTTAACGCTTCACCGGAAGTTTTTGTTTGGGGGTATCTTATGAAAACCGCATTGATCACCGGCGCGTCCCGGGGAATTGGTCGGGCCGTGGCCCGGGAATTAGCTCATCAGGGCTGGGCTGTGGGCATCAACTACCTGAACCGGGCGGACAAGGCCCGGGAGCTGGTGGAGGAACTGACGGCAGCGGGCTGTCATGCCGCCATGTTCCAGGCCGATGTCGCGGACAGCGCTGCCGTGGCCGAGATGGTCCGGAAGCTGGGCGAGACCTTCAGCCCGGTAGAATTAGTGGTAAACAACGCCGGTGTGTCGGGTCAGGGGCTGTTTCAGGACACCACCGACGAGATGTGGGACCGGTATCTGGCGGTAAATCTGAGCGGCGCCCGGAACACCGTCAAGGCGGCCCTCCCCCACATGATCTCGGAAAAACGGGGCTGCATCGTAAATATTTCCTCCATCTGGGGCCAGCGGGGGGCAAGCTGCGAGGTGGCTTACTCCTGCACAAAGGCAGGCATCATCGCCCTGACCCGGTCGTTGGCTATGGAATTGGCCCCCTCCGGCATCCGGGTAAACTGTGTGGCCCCCGGCGTCATCAACACTGATATGGTCCAGGTGCTGGGGCAGGAGACCGTGGAGGAGCTGATCCGCGAAACGCCTCTGGGCCGTTTGGGCACACCGGAGGACATCGCCTACGCCGTGGCATTCTTCGCCTCGGAACGGGCAGGCTTCATCACCGGTCAGGTCCTCACCGCCGACGGCGGCTTCATTGTATAAAACTTCATGCATGAGCAGTGCACCGCGAACATGCACAAATGCCAGTGCATGAAGTTTTCGTGCATCATTTCCGGTTGCCCCGCAG
>DXUR01000227.1:0-1099 GCA_019417795.1 Clostridiales bacterium
ATCAGGAAGGCGGCGGCGCCCATGATGGGGGGCATGATCTGGCCGCCGGTGGAGGAGGCCGCCTCAACGGCTCCGGCGAACTGGGGCTGATAGCCCGTCTTTTTCATCATGGGGATGGTGACGGAGCCGGTGGTCACGGTGTTGCCCACGGAGGAGCCGGACACCATGCCGCACAGGGCGGAGGAAATGACCGCCACCTTGGCGGGGCCGCCGGAGGACCAGCCCGCCAGACGGTTGGCGAAGCTGATGAAGAAGTTGGCGATACCGGTGCGCTCCAGAAATGCGCCAAAGATGATGAACAGCACAATGTAGGTGTAGCAGACGCTTACCGGCGTACCGATGACGCCGCTGGTGGTGTAGAACAGCTTATAGACGATGTTCTTCAGCGCCTTGTAAAAGCTGGGGTCCCAGCTGAGCTGGTTATAAAACGTGTAGATCAGCAGCAGGCCCAGCACCACCAGAATAGGCAGGCCCACGCACCGGCGGCACAGCTCGATCAGCACCACAATACCGATGGCACCGACAATGATGTGGACGGGCTGGAGCTTGGTGGCCAGCTGAATGATGGAGAAAGCGTTGATGGCAAAATAGAAGAAGCTGCCAGCGCCCAGAACCATCAGGATCCAGTCATACCAGGGCACATGGTTCACCCGGGCAGCACCTTTTCTGGCGGGATACACCAGATAGCCGATGATGATGATAAAGCCCAGAAACAGGGACAGCCGCCGCTCCGGAAGTGCCTTGCTGAACAGGGTCATCAGGATACAATAGATTGAGAAGGCCGACATCAGCACCCGCAGGGCGATTTTCGGAGCCCCCTCCCAGATACGGGTGTTGGATTCCCGGTCATACTTTTTCATGACCGCATCCACGTCCGCCTGGATATCATGCTCCATCTCGTGCACCTCGTGGTCGAGTGCCTTTTCCACTTCAACAATGGGGTCTTTTTTCTTGAACAGGCCCATATGGTCTCCTCCTTGATCGTTTTCTCACATCCGCAGTTGACAGGGGCAGCGGATCTCTGTCCTTCTCAACCGGGGATCGGGGTAAATTCTTGTAAATTGGTCCGCAGCAAGCGCTCTGTTCTTCCGTTCCGGAG
>DXUR01000227.1:1199-5427 GCA_019417795.1 Clostridiales bacterium
AGCTGTGCTTCGCTTTAGAACCACTCACGGCTGCGGCGGATTTCTCCGCCGCAGCTTTCCGGCGCATCGCGCCGGAAAGGCTGATTTTAATGGTGCAGGAATCCCCTGATGGGTTTCCCGCACACACCCTTCCTTTCCGTTCCGGAGAGCTGTGCTTCGCTTTAGAACCACTCACGGCTGCGGCGGATTTCTCCGCCGCAGCCTGAATGACATACTTATAGGTATGGAAATGGCGGTGATGCTGTAAAGATCCCGTTCAGATCTTTACTTGGTTGCCACATCGAAGCCCTTCTCGGCGAAGTACTTGGCAGCGCCGGGATGATAAGGCACAGAGGTGATAGAAGCGCCAAACTCGGTGGACAGCTCGCCGTACTTGGCGTGGCTGCTGATCAGATCGGGGGCGTTGTCGAAGATGTCAGCCGTCAGAGCATAGATAGCATCCTCAGATACATCGTCACGGGCCAGGATCACAGCGCCCACAGCCACGGTGGTCACATCCTCGTCCTGACCGTTGTAGGTACCGGCGGGGATGACGTGCTTGGTGTAGTAAGGAGAGGCGGCCAGCAACTCGTCGATATGGGCGTCATCCAGAGACACCAGATAAGCAGCCTTGGTGGTGGACAGATCCATGATGGCAGTGGTGGGGGCGCCGGCCACGATGAAGGCGGCGTCGATCTTGCCGTCCTTCAGGGAGTCAGCGCTGTCGCCGAAGCTCTGATAGGTGGCGTTGATCTTGGTGAACTTGCCGTCAGCGTCCAGATCGCCCAGGCCATAAGCGCTCAGGATGTCCACAGCGTTGAAGTACACACCGGAACCGGCAGCGCCGACAGACACGTTCTTACCGGCCAGGTCAGCCACGGTCTTGATGCTGGGATCGGTGGTGACGATCTGCACATCTTCCATGTACAGGGCGGCCACGGTGGAGAAGCAGTCGATGGGGTTCTCAAAGAGGTTGGTGCCGTTGTAGGCATAGGCCATCACGTCGGACTGGCAGAAGGCCAGCTCTGCGTTGCCGTCTGCCAGCTCTTCCACGTTGGACTTAGAGCCGTTGCCAACCAGACCGGTGACAGACACATCGGTATTGTTGGTGGCGTGCTGGGCGATAACGGAGCCGAAGGCATAGTAGGTGCCGGACTCGCCGCCGGTGACGAAGCGCAGCTTCGCGGTAGAAGCAGCGGGAGCGCTGTCGCCAGTCTCATTGCCGGAGGCGTTACCGCCGCCGCAGGCAGTCAGAGAAGCGATGAGGCCCAGAGCCAGAATCAGAGAAAACACTTTTTTCATTCCAAATCCCTCTTTCACAGTTGAATTAGGTGGAAACGCCCGGTGCTTTTTTCAAGGGTGTTTCCGTAAGCATGTGCATAGTATACATGTATATCATTCATTTTGCAAGGGTCATTTTCTCTTTTTGGTGATTTTTTGCAATGTTCAAGTATTCATCTTGCATTTTCACGCTATTCTCTGCGTTTTCCCGCAAATGTCTTGCAAAACAAATGTCCGTCTTGCAAAAACACGCCCCGCCAGAAAAACCAGCGGGGCGTGTTTTGTGCAGTTTAACTAAGAGCAACTTACTGAATCACCTTGGAGTCTACAACTTCCTTCAGCTTGGCGGTGAAGTCCTCCAGGCTCATAGCGCCCAGATCCTCGCCGGCGCGGGTACGGACGGAGACCGTCTTGTTTTCCATATCCCGGTCACCCACAACGATCATATAGGGCACCTTCTCCAGAGTGGCCTCACGGATCTTCTTGCCGATCTTCTCGTTGCGGTCATCCACCTCCACGCGGAAGCCCTGGCCGTCCAATGCGTCAGACAGATCCTTGGCATAATCCAGCGCACGGTCGGTGACAGGCAGGATCTTCACCTGAACAGGAGCCAGCCATGCGGGGAAGGCCCCTGCGAAATGCTCGGTGATGATGCCGATGAACCGCTCGATGGAGCCGAACACAACACGGTGGATCATCACGGGCACGTCCTTGCCGCCGTCGCTGGTGGTATACTCCAGATCAAAGCGGCCGGGCAGCTGATAGTCCAGCTGAATGGTGCCGCACTGCCAGGTACGGCCCAGAGAGTCCTGAATGTGGAAGTCCAGCTTGGGGCCGTAGAACGCGCCGTCGCCGGGGTTCACCACATACTCCTTGCCGATGGAGGTAATGGCGTCGGCCAGAGCGTTCTCTGCCTTCTCCCAGTCCTCCCGGGTGCCGATGTGGTCCTCGGGCATGGTGGACAGCTCGATCTTGTAGGGCAGGCCAAACAGAGAGTAGACCTCGTCGAACAGGCGGGCGATGCGGATGACCTCATCCTTGATCTGGTCCTTGGCCAGCAGGATGTGGGCGTCGTCCTGAGTGAAGCAGCGGACACGGAACATGCCGTGGAGCGCGCCGGAGAGCTCATGACGGTGGACCAGGCCCAGCTCACCGTACCGCAGGGGCAGGTCTCGGTAGGAATGGGGTTCCAGCTCATAGACCAGAATACTGCCGGGGCAGTTCATGGGCTTGATGGCAAAGTCCTCGCCGTCAATGACGGTGGTATACATATTATCCTTGTAGTGATCCCAGTGGCCGGAGGTCTCCCACAGAGTCCGCTTCATGATCTGAGGAGTGGAGATCTCCACATAGTTCCACTTCTTGTGGACCTGACGCCAGTAGTCGATCAGGGTGTTCTTCAGCACCATGCCCTTAGGCAGGTAGAAGGGGAAACCGGGGGCCTCATCCCGGAAAGCAAACAGGCCCAGTTCCTTGCCCAGCTTCCGGTGATCCCGGCGCTTGGCCTCCTCGATGCGCTCCAGATAAGCGTCCAGCTCATCCTTCTTGGGGAAGGCGATGCCGTAGATCCGCTGCAGGGTCTCCCGGTTGGAGTCACCCCGCCAGTAGGCGGCGTTGCAGGCCAGCAGCTTGATGGCGTTGCCCTTCACCCGGCCGGTGGAGTCCAGATGGGGACCGGCGCACAGGTCGGTGAACTCGCCCTGCTTGTAGAAGGAGATGGGAGCATCCTCCGGCAGATCCTGGATCAGTTCCACCTTATAAGGCTCGCCCTTCTCCTCCATGAACTTAATGGCTTCCTCGCGGGGCAGCTCGAAGCGCTCCAGCTTCAGCTTCTCCTTGCAGATCTTCCGCATCTCGGCCTCGATCTCGGTCATGTGCTCCGGGGTAAAGGCAAAGGGTGCGTCCATATCGTAGTACCAGCCCTCCTTGATAGAGGGGCCGATGGCCAGCTTCACCTCGGGCCACAGGCGCTTGACGGCCTGCGCCATGATGTGAGAGCAGGTGTGCCAGTAAGTCTGGCGGTATTCCTCATTTTCAAAGCTGAATTCCTTGATTTCCTCAGACATAGTAATGTCTCCTTTCCTGCGGCGGTCTTTCCGCCCTTGGGGCAAAACAAAACGCCTCACCCCTGTTTTGGTCAGGGGTGAGGCGTAAAGCTCCACGGTTCCACCCTGCTTGCACAGTAAAACAAAATTTGTTTCGCTGTGCAAGCAGGGTAAAAAACTCCTTCGGAGTTTCTAATTGAAATCATGCAAGACACCCTTCCTGGGTTTCTTGCACACATTCTTCCTTCCCGCCAGCGAAAGTCCTTTTGCGCATTGTGCCGCTCGTGTCCTCTGTAACGGGAGGTCCCGTCCCGGCCTACATATCGGCGGGCAGCTCCAAGGCGGTGACTGTTCCGGTTCTGACTGACGCTGCTTTCAGCCCATGACAGCGTCTCTCTGAAGTTCTTCCCGGACAGCGTCCTTTTCCAAGCCTTTTTTTCAGAATGGAATTATGATAGCACGGCTCTTTTGGATTGTCAAGGGGCGCATCCTGTCGATTTTCACAGGAAATTCGCGCCATATCCGGGAAGTTTCGCCGTTTTTTCAGGCGTTGGGATGGGGCAGATTCCACCGGTAGTGGGCCGACAGACACCGGATGGCAAACACCGCCGCCGCACCGACCAGCATGGCCGTCATCTCCCCTGCCGGCTGCCGCAGCACCCCGCAGATCACTGCGCCGACGAGAGAGGCGCAGGCATAAATATGCTTCACGAAAATATAAGGCATTTCTCCGGCCATCACATCCCGCAGCAGCCCGCCGCCCACGCCGGTGAGTACGCCGACGAACACCAGCAGGTACAGGGACGGCGCTTCCACGCAGTTCCATGCCACGCGGACGCCCACGACCGTGAAAATGCCAAGGCCCGCGCTGTCCATCAGCAGCATGAACAGGTCATAGCGCCGCTGGTTGCCCATCAGCAGGT
>DXUR01000228.1:0-1067 GCA_019417795.1 Clostridiales bacterium
GCGGCACTTGTGCTCTTCGATTCCTCAAGCCCCGTGGAAACGAGCTTGTAGGCGCTCACGCCGATTCTGTAATGCTCGTTCTCCTTGAGATTATTGGCGTTAGTAAACTCAGCAGGGTTCTCTTCGCTGACCTTAACGGCACCCCCGCCCACGGTCAGCGCCATGTCGATGGAGGTGGCTGGCTGTCCATTTTCGTCGGGTTTTTTAAGGTCATAGCCGAAGCCGGTGTCCTTCCACTCGCCTTTTGAATCCCGCTGATAGACCGTCACGCGGTAGCCGTCGGCGCCAGTCACGGCATCCCACGAAGCGCGCATCACCTCGTTGCCGACAAAGGTCAGCGTAACGCTTGCCGGAGCAGCAGGCTGATTGTCGTTTGTATAGGACACCGTGGTGTCAGACTGCCAGCTGTCAATGGCGGCAAGGGCGTTCACAGTTTCGATCTTTCCGTTCTCATCGGTGACCTCAACGCTCTTTTTCGTCATTAAGAAAGAGGTCACATAGTATTCGCCCGTGGGCGCGTGCGTACCGCTGGGGGGAACAGTGACGGAAATGGCTTGGGCTTGGATATCCGTCACAATTTGCTCGTCGATCAAGTAGTCCGCGCCGCCCTTTTCCTCGGCAAGATAGGTGCGCAGGGTATACTCTGTGTCCATTTCGGCGTATTCGACCAGGCCGGACACCTTATTCGAATTCGAATCCAACTCCAGAAACAGCTTTTCAAACGGTGTAACGGCAACTCCCTTAGATTTGTCCGTTACAAGCGTAAGGGAACCTGTGTTGACCTCATAAGTCCCGCCATTCTTCAGCCGCAGGAGTGCTACGCGGTATTTGTTTCCGTCAGCATGCTCGATAAGGTCGGTGCCCGCGTTGATCTCCGCGTTGGGATCGATCGTGCCGATCTCCTCTTCGCTCACGCCTTCCGCGCCTTCCTTTTTCACCCAGTTGATCTTGATGGAGTCATTCTCACCTTGTCTCTTAACAGACAGTTTGTCCTTGATATCCTCCTCGCTCACGCTCTCGCCAAACGCCAGCAGGATATACGGCGTTTCCCTGTCTCTTATACACAT
>DXUR01000228.1:1077-5422 GCA_019417795.1 Clostridiales bacterium
TGCCGTTCGTGAGCACAACGGGCTCCAGAGCCGTCAGCACCAGAGCCTCCTCACCGTCCTCAAGCGACACCGCCTGCACGACGGGCGTCACGCCGTGGTCCTCCCATTTCCACTCGGGCAGCTTTTTGATCAGCTTGCCCTCAAGACCCCATCCCTTACCATTTTCGAAGTTGGTTTTGATGATATTCGGAAGAATGACCCACGCGCGCACATCATAGAGCCAGTTCGTCGACTGTGCCATCGCGCCGAGGTAGACATTGGTGTTATTGAACGCCTGCTTCATGCCCTCGCTGACGCTGACGTTGCTGATCGGAAATTCCGTCTGTCCGCCGATGATCAGCTGAATATCCGTTTGCGACAGCTTTACCCCTCGGAGGCAGGGGATAAAGAAATTACTGGGGATCTGCAAGATGCCCTGCACCTTGCCGTTGGCGCCGATGCCGAGATACAATTTGTCCTTGTTCTTATTCACGCCGCCGAAGGCCCCCAGCTCGATGGAGGAGTCCAGAACGATCACATCAAGCTCTGTACTCGGCAGATTGAGCTCAAGCGCCTCCGAGCCGACGAGATAGACGCCCTCGTAGTCCGTGCCGTTATAAGTCCGCTTCTGCCCGTTGAGCTTGAGGGCGTAGCCAAAGCTCTTAATGATCTGCGCGCTCTCGCCCGCGCCGACGATACCGACATCCGTCGCCGTGAGGGAGATCTCACTCGGGCCGATCACCACGTCCCCCGTACCCTCGATGAGGTGGAGATAGGTGCCCGTCAGCGTGCCGCGCAGCTTGATGGGCGGAATGCCGCGGTAATCGCCGTTCACCGTTTTTGCCAGATCCATGAAGCCCGCGCCGCCGCCGTTGAGCTGACCAACGGGAATGGGCGGAATAAGGGGGATGCCGGGGCTTGCCTTGACATAGAAATACAGCGTGTTAGGCAGCAGGCTGCCGTCCTTTTTGCTGCGCGTCAGCTCCAGCTCCGCCTTGGTCTCAAAGAGGTCAAAGACGTTCAGCTCCAGTTCAAAGGCGTAGAGCTCATCATCCTTGAAGGTGTTGACCTCGCCCTTGACATCGGCAAGCTCCAGCGCCATCATCTTCGCGGTGGTAAAGCTGCCCGTGGCGTGGACGCCGTTGACCTTGAATTCATTTCCCTTCAAGCCGTAGCCCAGCTTTTTCATCGTAAATTCCGCGCCCTCGAAGATGGTCTGAAAGCCGATCTCGCCGCTGAACACAAGGTTTCCCGCCACGTCGGCGGTGGCCTTTTCCAGCGTCACCGTGGCGTAGGGGATGTCCACGTAGACGATGGCATCGTTGTTACCGGGGTCAATACCAAATGTAAAGCCGTCCCTTGTAAGCTCGATCTTCAGATCCTTACCACTGCCTTTGGGCTGGTAGAATTTGAAGGTCGGCGCGCTCAAGCTCACGCCGCTTTGCTCCACGGTTCCGTCCTTTTTAATGACAAGACTTCCCTTCGTCTTATCCCACGTTGCCGTGACGGAGGGGGACAGCAGCGCCGCCCCGCCGGTAAAGGTGAAGTCTTCTCCGTTTTTGCTCTCATAATCGCCGTTGATGAGGGCGACGGGCTCTCCGTACCGCTTTTTCAGCGCCGAAAGCGCCGCGTCGTCGGCCACGTGTTCCACCGTCACGCCGCTGCCGCTGGAGAAAACGGCCAGCCGCTTGGCACTGATGGAGATATTCACCTTGTCCGGGTTGGTGGGGATGGGCTGCGTCAGCTTTGTCAGGTTGCGGAAGCCCCAAAGGAAACGCCGGGGATTCGCGCTGTTATTTTCATCACCGAAATAAAAACCGACCTCATTCCCGCACTCCACCCGGGTGTCGCCGGGGCGGCTGGCAGGCGTTACGCTGACCCTGTCCGGCAGGTAAGCCTTGATGGTGCCGTTTTTATAGTATTCCGACAGTCCCACAAAGGGATTGGCCCAGTTGTAGCCGTCCGTATAGACCTCGGTGATGTAATTGGAGCACCAGTCACCACCTTGCGAGAGGGTGTTCCATGTTCTTAGGTCCTCTATCTTGCTTGTAATCACGGAGTTTTCGGTTGAAATTACTGTGTTCTTATCATAATTGTAGACGAGTTGGTTCATTTTGAGAGCGGGGCTGTCCGCGGCGTTTCTGTGACCCATGGCGGCAAAGCCGCTGAGGGTATAGCCCCATCGCGTCTCAAGCTCAATGCCCAGAGAGCCATTAGAATCCGCGCTGGTGATCTTGATATTGTCAACGCTCGTCAGAACGCCCCATGCGCCTTCCGAAGACAGCTTTGCGATCTCATAGTAGACCGTGGTCGTTCCTGTGACGGTTTTCCCGGACACCGTGGCCGTCAGGTCGTACTCCACCTTGATGGCATTTGCGGTTCCGTTGGGCGTTTTCTTCACAGAGCCGATGTGTTTCAGGCGGAGTTCGGCGGGATGCACGATATCCCGCTTGTTATATCCGGAGCCCTTAAATGTAACAAAATTACAAAACGGCGTCTGCCTGTCTGTGGGGTCGGCGCTGTCCGCCGCCGGGGCCGTGGAGAGCGTGCCGTCCTTCCGCACGATCACGCGGAGATAGTCGTTTCGCAGCTCCCACGACCCGCTGTTCAGCTTTTTCGCTGTCACGGTACCGCTGTCGACCGTCTGGATGTCTCCCAAATAGGCCACAGCCTCCGTGGGCAGCAGGCACAGCAGCAGGCACAGCGTCAATAACAGGGTGATCGTTTTTTTCATGATGCGTTTCCCTCCTTGTCTGTCTCGTTGTTCTTTTCTCGTTTCTCTCGCTCATGCAGGCGCATACAGACCACCGTCAGGACAGCGGCGGCCGTAAAGGACGCCACGCCCACCAGCACATAGCCGCCTGCGCTGTCCGCCAGCAGCGTCGCGCCGTAGGCCCCCTGGACGGCGGCGCCGGGTGCCCCGTCGGTGAAATGGGCCAGCGCGCCGGTCAGTCCCAGAGCCAGCACGGTACACAGCGTTCCCAACCGCCGCAACACCGTCCGCTCCCGATTTTGGATCAGCCGCAGGGCCGTCTGCTTCACACGCCGGACGCGCTCCGTGGTGTCATACATGCCCCTTCCTCCTTCCCGAAAAAAAGTCCTTACATTACCATAGGGACAAAAACGGAGAAAACTACGCACCCAAAATTGAAAAAATTTCAAAAAAAATCAGACCGTCCTGTTGGACGATCTGATGAGACTGTATTTACGCCTCGGCCTTCCGCGCCAGCAGCCGGAAGCACAGCGCCGTGGGCAGCGGGACAAAGTAGGCGATGAGCTGAGGCGTCCCCCCGGCGCTGACCAGAAGGTTGTAGATGGCGTGGTAAATGATGGCCACGCACAAAAGCGCGAACAGGCAGGCCGCCCGCAGGGGACGGCTGTCCCACACGGGGCGCAGCGCGCCGCCGTACACATTCCCGCAGACCACGTGCATCGCACCGGTGCCAAAGCCCCGGATCAGCAGAAAGAGAATCTGATCCGCGCCGTTCTGCGTGAGGTAGCAGACGTTCTCAAAGGTGGCAAAGCTGGCGGCCACGATGACGGCGGCCAGCCGGAAGCGGGCAAACGTCGGCTCAAACACCGCCAGAAAGAACAGCAGCGGCAGCAGCTTCATGATCTCCTCCACCACAGGCGCGATCTGGGTGGCGGCGTTGACGGCGTCCGCCTGATACAGCCGGGCGAAGAAGGTGTTGAGATAGGCGGAGAGCAGACAGGCCCCCATCCCCGCAAGGCAGAACACCAGTGCGGCGCGCTGTCCCCGTTTTAGGGACAGCAGCGCCACCACCAGCGGGGCCGCCATGCAGACGAATACATTTTCGATATAGGTCACGCTGTCACCGCCTTTCGCACTGCGGGCAGAAACAGGAGCAAAACGAGGGTCAGCAGGAAATCGAACCAGAAATAGGGGTTCGTCAGCGTGTCGCTCACCCAGAAACAGGAGGCCGTCCACAGGGCGTACTCCAGCGCTGTGAAGGCCAGCACCGTTCCGTGAAACCGGCGCAGCCGCCCGTTTTCCGTCTTTTTCGCCCAGACGAGACCCCGCACCGCGCACCACGCCAGCATCATCGTCAAGCCGCACATGAGGACGTTGAGAAGCAGATCGCCGTGGGTGACGTACAGCACAAACTGCGGCAGGCAGAACCCCGGCACCAGCCAGCACAGCCCCGTCCGGGACTGCCGCTCCCCCGCGTCGGGCAGCGTCAGCGTCAGGGCCAGCAAAAAGACATAGCTGGCCAGCCACGCAAGGTCGGAGACGTAAAAGATCTGCGGGGTCTCCTGCCGCAGCAGCAGATGCAGCGTCCAGTAGAGGGTGCCCAGGGCGAAGGTGCCGTAAAAGCAGGTCAGCAGAAACCACGGCTGTCCGCGG
>DXUR01000229.1 GCA_019417795.1 Clostridiales bacterium
AACAATATTGTATTAAAAAAATCGTTTTATGGTTGTTCAAATTATCCTGAATGTACCTTCACTTTAGCTGAACATTTTGAATGAAAAATATAATTGTCGCTTGATCGAGAAACTTTATCGCATTATGGACGAGGTGAACCAAGACAGGAAAGATTGCGATTAAATAAGAAGGAGAAAATATAATTATGTCCAAGTATAAAAAAATGAAACAGCTCATAGCGGATATGCGCTTACCTGAGTATCGTTATAAGCAACTGCTTGATGCTGTGTTCCTACAAGGAATTATGCGTTTTGAAGATATGAAGTTGCTTCCAAAAACGCTGCGCGAAAAGTTGGTGGAGCAGTTTGGTGAAACTGTTGTGGAGATCAAGGCGATCCATCATGAGAAATCAATGCAAACTGACAAGGTGCTGTTTGAACTGTCGGACGGAAACCGTGTGGAAACGGTGGGTCTGTTTTATAAAGAGGGCTGGAACTCCTTTTGCATTTCATCTCAAAGCGGTTGCGGCTTCGGTTGTAAGTTTTGCGCAACAGGGACTTTGGGATTACGCAGAAACTTGACTGTGGATGAAATTACCGACCAAATCCTATATTTTATGCAACAAGGATGCAGTATCAACAGTATCTCTTTTATGGGAATGGGAGAGCCGTTCGCTAATCCACAAGTTTTTGAAGCCCTGCATGATCTGACCGCCCCGGAACTGTTCGGGCTGTCCCAGCGACGCATCACCATTTCGACTATCGGTATCGTGCCGGGTATTCAAAAATTGACAAGAGAATATCCGCAAGTCAATCTGGCCTATTCCCTCCACGCACCTACTGACCGTCTGAGGGAAACGCTCATGCCAATAACTAAAACATACCCCCTTGGTCAGGTACTGGATACATTAGATCAGCACATTCGGCAAACAAATCGCAAGGTGTTTTTGGCATACATCATGCTAAAGGATGTCAATGACAGCGACAGACACGCAGAGCAACTTACCAAGTTGTTATTCAAACACAAAAAGTATTTGCCACTATACCATTTAGATTTAATCCCATACAATCAAACGACAGTTACGGAAACTATGGTGCCCTCAAGCCACACACGAATAAAGGCCTTTTGCCGTATCATTCATAATGCAGGAATTAGCGTCAATATCCGAACGCAATTTGGCTCCGATATTAACGCTGCTTGTGGCCAGTTGGCGGGGGCCTACCGTGACGATCAAAAACAAGGAGAGAGAACAATGTCCGCTATACAAGAACAGTCTTTTGAATGGCTCTTGTGTCCTGTGTGCAAGAGCAAAACACGACTTAAAATCCGAAAGGACACGATACTTGACAATTTCCCACTCTTTTGTCCCAAATGCAAAAGTGAAATGCTTATCTGTGTCAAACAATTTCATATATCTATTATCAAAGAGCCAGACGCACAGACGCAGAGCCGATAATCCGTAGCCCTTGGGTGCGAGTTATCGGCTCTTTTGTTTTTTGGGGCGGGTATCAATCAAAGTTACCGCCTTATACGATGACTTTAGGAGGAACACGGCGGTTTCCATGGAGGGATCGTCGTGTTCATTTTGCTTTTTCACACTACCCGTGATTTTCACCTGCTAAAAAAAGCGTAGTTCTCCCTCCGGGATCGTCCGATCATGAACATGAAATATTCCAGTACATATATGTAAATAAAAACTCGTGCGTCCGCATAGCGTCATGCTGTGCGGGCGTTTTTATATATTCTTACCTTGGGACAAGTTGTCCCAAAGCTGGCAGCCCCGGCTGTCGATCCCCGCCCCCTCTCCGTTCAGAACGCCATCCACCCAGCTATCTGAACGGAGGAAAATATAATGGCTATCATCAATTTGAAAGAGTTTTACCCGTGGTACACCCACGATGAATATATCGAAGTTTCCGATGAAGTGGCCGCCGAACTGCGGGCGGACAAGCTGTACGAGGCTGCCCACCAGCGGCGGATCGTCCGCAACAAAGCGCAGTATTCCCTCGATTGCAATGATGGGATCGAATACTCTGCCTGTCTGCACGAGCCGACCCCGCAGGAGCTGTTGGAACGCATGGATCAGTTCTGCACTCTCTGGAACGCTCTCAACACCCTGCCGGAGATCCAAGGCCGCCGAGTGGATGCCTGTGTTATCCTCGGCAAGAGCTATTGCGAGGTTGCCAAGGCCGAGGGCGTAAATGAAAGTGCTGTGCGGCGTTCCGTAGAGCGTGGTTTGAAGCAGATGAAAAAACATCTTAAAGACACTCTGTAAGCCAGTCCGAATTGATGTGTTTGCTGTCCTTGGTATATAGAGAGGATTGATCCTCTCGACAACTGAATAGCGGCGGCTCCCCGCGTTTCCGGGGAGCCGAGCGGTGGGTACGCTGTGACTTCTCCCACGGGAGGACGAGCGATCCATACCAACACCGCAAGTGGGGCATCGCCACCCCACGGCCACGATCCGGCGTGGACAGGCTGGCCGCCTGTCCCGACCGGCCGCCGCACCCCAGCGGGAGCGTCATGTCGAGTATCGCTGTCTTATGACGGGCCAAGGAAATGAGCGTGGCGCTCCCAAAATCTTTATCAAGGAGGAAAACCTATTATGAGTTGCGATCCTGTATTGGCGGCTATGCTGGCCCGGCCGTGGAACAACAATGCCTGCCGGGGCTATGTCATCTACGCTATGGAAAACTGTGGCTTTTCTCCCACGGACATCCGGCGTGTGGTGGCAGAACTCCACGAGGTTTTTGACTTCTGCGGGCTGGAGGAGGCCCAGCAGCACTTTGAGAACGGCCCCTATTGACCTTGGGACAACCTGTCCCAAGGTGGAGCAAGGCAAGAGGGCGGCACCGCCGAGGTGCCGCCTTTCTGCGTTTCCCCACGGGACAAGGGGAACTGTCGGTCATTGTTTCTCGCTGCGCCGAAAGGAGGCCCACATGGAAGTTCCCGTACCAACCAAGGAGGAATACACTTATCAAGTCGGAAAAATCCAATTTATTGTCACGCCCGTCTACAAGGACAAAGGCGAGTCTATGCGTGACATTCTCTTGAAACTGATGTTGGCTGATTTGGAGCCAGCTTAACTTTTCATCCACATCCTTAACACGGGCGGTCAACGGAGGTATAATATAAATAGGATAAAACCTCTTGTTTGACTGCTGGAAGGAGGATATTTTGAAACAGTCAAGCAAGAAAACCGCCCTCGGCACAGCCGCCCTTTACTGCCGACTGAGCCGTGATGATAATATGGACAACGAGTCCAACAGCATCAGCAATCAGAAAAAGATACTGCAAAAAGCCGCCAAGGACAAGGGCTATACGGACACCATCTTTTTCGTGGATGACGGTATCACCGGCACCACCATGAAGCGCCCCGGCTTTCAGAAAATGATCGCCGCAATCGAGGCCGGGTATATCTCGGCGGTGTTCGTCAAAGACCTGTCCCGGCTGGGCCGCAACTACATTGAGGTGGGTAAGCTCACCGAGGAGTTTTTCCCGCTTCATGATGTGCGGCTGGTGGCCGTGTCCGATGGCGTGGACAGCGACGAGGGCGAGGATGACTTCACCCCGTTCAAAAACATAATGAATGAGTACTACGCCAAGGACATCTCCAAGAAGCGCCGGATCGTCAATAAGATGAAAGGCAACGCCGGGATTCCGCTGTCCCCACCGCCCTATGGCTATATCAAAAACCCGGACGATCCCCGGTTTTGGGTGGTCGATCCCGTGGCCGCCGATGTGGTGCGCCGTATCTACCGCATGGCGCTGGAGGGGTACGGGCTGGCCGAAACTGCCGCCGCTCTCGGCGCTGATGGTATCGTCAACCCCACCTACTACTGGCGCAGCAAGGGTACAAGCCGGGGCGGTTCCAAAAGTACCTTGGAGCCTACCAAGTGGGGCCATACCACGATCAAGAAAATCCTTACCACGCAGGAGTATTGCGGCGATGTCATCAACTTCAAAAGCTACTCCAAATCCTACAAGATGAAGCGCCGGATCGAAAACCCGGAGGAAAACCGGGCGATCTTCCTCAATGTTCACGAGGCTATTATTGATCGGCCCACTTGGGAAAAGGTACAGGCGCTGAAGGCCGGAACCCGGCGCAAGCGCCCCACCGTCACCCAAGAGCCAAGCGCCTTTTCCGGCGTGATGAAGTGTCCCGAGTGCGGCGGCAATCTGAACTTCCACTTTAATCAGAACAACCACGACATCAAGTTTTTCAGTTGCCAAAACCATAATTCGGGGCTGCGTAAATGCTCGTCCACCCACTATATTCGGCTGGACTTCTTGGAGCAGGTCGTTCTCTACGAGGTGCATCGGCTGGCCTGTTTCGCCAACGAGTACGAAAACGACTTTATCAAAGCGATGGTGGGCCGCTCGGCAAAGGTAGCCGAAAATGAGCGGGTACGCAAAAAGCGGGAGCTGGATGGGCTGCTGGCCCGTGACCGGGAGTTGGACACACTCTTTGAGCGGCTGTATGAGGACAATGTTTCCGGCAAGATCGACGATGCCCGGTTTGCGAAAATGGCAAAGCGCTATGAGCAGGAGCAGGGCGAGAACGCCGGACGCATCAAGGCCCTGCGGCTGGAAGTGAAAAAGCTGGAAGAAAAGCGGATGGATGTAGATGACTTCTTGGAAACGGTACGCCACTACACCAACGCCGCCAAGATCACCAAACGAATGGTAGCCGAGCTGATTGACCACATCGAGGTCTATCCTGCGGTCAAGGAGGACGGTGTAACCAACCAGCGGGTGACGATCCACTACAACTGTATCGGGGCCTTTGAGGTGCCGGATCGCCGCAAAATCCCCGAGCGGGACATCCTGCTGGAAACGAGAAAAGGCGTAGCATTAAGCTACGCCCCGGCGGTGTAAAGGTGGTGTGGGATATGAGAGTTTTCATTTACTGCCGTGTGGCCCGTGACGATACCTTTGCATTGGAACACCAGCGGTTCTTGCTCCAGCTTTACGCAAAGCGGGCGGGATATACCATTATCGGCGCTGCGGACGAATACGGCAGCGGGTTGACCCTTGACCGTCCGGGCATGGGAAAGGTCACACAGGCCGTTCTCGCTGGCGAGGTGGATGTGGTGTTAGTCCATAGTCTGACCCGGATAGGCCGGGAATGGGGGATGACCCAAAGCTATATCGACCAGCTCACCCGGCACAAGGTCAAGCTCCTTTGTATCAAAGAACGCTGCTTGTTCAGCGAAAAAGGCGTGATCCATTTTTGAGCATAAAAATGGACGTTATGCTGAAATGTGGAAACATTATACAGAGGCGATTGATTTGAAAGTTCAAACAAAGGTGGTGCAGTAAAATGAAAAAATTAAAAGAAATATTATTTTTATCAGATAAAGGCTATACTGATTTGAAAAAAGCAATAGGTGCTGGATGGCAAGATAAAAAATACAACGAGTTGGGCGTGGTTGTAAGAGA
>DXUR01000023.1 GCA_019417795.1 Clostridiales bacterium
TCGTTTAATTTAGAAAATCCACAAAAAGTATCTTGACAAACTCGCCCCCGAAGGTACTGGGTATCGCGCCAGAACGCGATTTGCAAAATTTTTCAATCTGCCGGAACTGATGTCGATGTTCAAGGAGGTTGCCGACATCAAGACATCTGACCAGCTGCATCTGCCTGTGCCAGATGCAAAGTTTGAAACCGTGGTCGTGAAACCGTCCGAGACCCAGAAAGCAATGGTGCAGGAACTGAGCAGACGTGCCGCCGAGATTCACTCCGGCAATGTGGATGCGTCCGTGGACAATATGCTGTGCGTCACCAACGATGGCAGAAAAATCGGTCTGGATGTCCGCCTGATGAACCCTATGCTCCCGGATGACCCGAACAGCAAGTTGAACGTCTGTGTGCGGAACGTCCTGAAGATCTGGGAGGAAGGTAAAGACCAGAAGCTGACGCAGCTTTTGTTCTGCGACCTCTCGACACCCAAAAACGATGGCAATTTCAATGTCTACGATGATATTCGCAAGAAGCTGATTGCCGCCGGTGTGCCAGAAAACGAAATTGAGTTCATCCACAACGCCGACACCGAAGCGAAAAAGGCAGCACTGTTCTCGAAAGTGCGCTCCGGCGATGTGCGCGTCCTGCTGGGCAGCACCGCAAAAATGGGCGCAGGAACCAATGTCCAGCAGCGTCTTGTAGCAGTGCATCATCTGGATGTCGGCTGGAAACCCAGCGACATGACCCAGCGCAACGGTCGTATCATCCGACAGGGCAACATGAATAAGGAAGTCAATGTGTTCAACTACGTCACAGAGGGTACGTTCGATTCGTATTTGTTCCAGACCCTTGAGAACAAGCAGCGGTTTATCAGCCAGATTATGACCAGCAAATCCCCGGTGCGCTCCTGCGACGATGTGGATGAACAGGCGTTGTCCTATGCGGAGATCAAGGCACTGTGCGTCGGAAACCCTCTTATCAAAGAGAAGATGGACTTGGATGTGCAGGTTGCAAAACTCAAGGTCCTGAAAGCCGACCACCAGAGCCAGAAGTTCCGCTTAGAGGATAAGCTGTTGACAAAATTTCCGGCAGAGATTCAGGAGCAGACTGCAAAAATCGCAGCCCTGAAATCGGATGCCGAAATCGCTGCGGCGCATCCGCAGGACAAGGAAAACTTCTGCGGCATGGTCATTAAAGGCATGACTTACGACGAGAAAAAGACCGCTGGCGAACGGCTGATTCTCGCCTGCATGGAACTTCCGAACACCGAGGAACAGGTGGTGGGCAGCTATCGCGGCTTTGAACTTTCCTTGCGGTTCGACACCTTCCACAATGAGCATCAGGCGTTGCTGAAAGGAACTCTGAAATACCCGGTTCCTCTCGGTTCAGACCCGCACGGAAACATTGTCCGTCTGGACAACGCCCTGAGCAATTTTGCCGACCGCAGCACCGCAGCAGAAAACGAACTGGACACCCTGAGACAGCAGCAGGCAGCGGCACAGGTCGAGGTGGCAAAGCCGTTCCCGCAGGAGGAAGAATTGGCGCAGAAGTCCGCGCGGCTTGCTGAACTGAATGCACAGCTTGATGTAGACGAAAAGCACCATGAGCCGGAGCAGGACGAGGAAGAAAAGGAGGATGCTCCCCGCCGCTCTGTGCTGGCTGTACTGGAAGAAAAGGCAGAGAAAGCGGAACCCGTCAAGCCTTTCAAATCCTATCTCGACAAGGACGGTGATGCCCGGTGAGAGAAAAACGGGATGAGATCATCATCCTGAGAACCACAAAAGCTGAGAAAAATCGTATCTATGAAAAGATGCTGGGCATGGGCATCCGTAGTCTGAGTGCCTATATCCGTAAGATGGCTCTGGATGGGTATTGTCTGCATTTGGACTTGAAAGAGCTGCGCCGCATGGCGTATCTGCTCCAGATGTGCAGCAACAACCTCAACCAGTATGCCAAATGTGCCAACGAAAGCGGTCAGGTCTACGCCGCTGATCTGGAGGACTTGCGCATTCGGCTCGATGAGTTGATCTCCATTGGCAAGCAGACTCTCGCAAAACTGACCGAACTATAACAATACCCGCAGTTAGATGCTGCGGGTTACATAGATTTACCACTCACTTTCGTCCTCATCAAGCAGAAAATCTTCAAAGTCACCCAAATCATTCGGCACAAACTGCTCTGGATGAAAACGCGCGTTAAGCTGTTCTTGTGCTAGCTCTCGAATCTCTGGCCGCTTGTCATGAGCTTTGTTATGCAACCATTTGACTTGTTCTTTAGAAAGTCTCCATGGCAGAGAAAGCAGTTTGTTTTCAATCATCTGCGTTGAACGCACATCAGGTGGCAATGCGGCGCATTTTTTGCAAATATGTGCCGCATGACCTTTGCCCGAAAACTTTTCATTCGCCTTATACTCACCGCAGACCTTACAATAGTATCCATGTTTTTTCATATGAGCATTCCTTTCGCCGCCAATTTTATATTAGCATATCAGATTTCAGCTGCAAATCCAACTTGATTTTGAGAAAAAAGGAAGGGGAGAGTGCCGATGGCAGCAACCCGATTGATTGCACTGCACAAAAACAAGGGAAAATCCGTTGCGGCCTGTCTGAAAAGCCGCACGGATTACGCCCAGAACCCGGACAAGACACAGCAGGGCGAACTGGTCAGCAGTTACGAATGCAGTCCCTTGACGGTTGATGAAGAATTCATGCTCTCCAAACGCCAGTATGAACTGATGACTGGGCGCAGGCAGAAAAACGATGTGATTGCCTATCAGATTCGGCAATCGTTCAAGCCCGGAGAAATCACCGCCGAGGAAGCCAACAAGGTCGGTTATGAACTTGCCATGCGGTTTACCAAGGGCAAGTATGCCTTTATCGTTGCGACCCATACCGACCGGGAACATATTCACAATCACATCATCTACAACTCCACCGCACTGGACAGTACCCGGAAATTCCGGGATTTTTTGTTATCTGGGCTTGCGGTGCAGCGACTGAGCGATTTGATTTGTCTGGAGCATCAGCTCTCCGTCATTGAAATCAAGCCATACCGGGAGCGGCAGAAGCGCACCCTTTATCCACCCAGAGAAAGCAATCGGGATAAGCTGTGCACCGTAATCGACAACATCCTGCTGAACGAGAAGCCCGCAGACTTTGAAGCCTTTCTTCAAAAGTTGGAACAGCAGGGCTATGAAATCAAGCGAGGAAAGCACACCTCCGTCAAAGGCGCCCGGCAGAAACGCTTTATCCGTTTTCGGACACTGGGTGCAGGGTACAGCGAAGATGAAATCAAGGCGGTCATTGCCGGAGAAGCCGAACACCGCCCGCACCAGAAACAGCCGCCAAAAGAGAAACCGTTCCATCTGTTGGTGGACATTCAGGCGAAACTCTCTGAGGGCAAGAGCGAAAGCTATGCACGGTGGGCAAAACGCTACAATCTGAAAGAGATGTCCAAGACCCTGATCTTCTTGCAAGAAAATAAAATCGGCAACATCGAAGAAATGCAGGAAAGAGTGAATGCGGCAACTGCTCGATACCATGAGCTAGGCGATTCCATCAAGGCCGCAGAGCAGCGCATGGCGGAGATTGCCGTCCTGCGGGCGCACATCATCAACTACGCCAAAACAAGACCTGTGTATGATGCCTATCGTAAGGCCGGGTACAGCAAAAAGTTTCTGGAAGAACACCGGGAGCAGATCACACTGCACCGGGCGGCAAAAGCCACTTTTGACGAAGCTGGACTGAAAAAGCTGCCAAAGGTAAAAGAACTGAACACAGAATACTCCACACTGCTTTCTCAAAAGAAAGCTGCTTATCCAGCCTACCGCAAGGCGCGTGATGAGATGCAGGAACTGATGAAAGCACAGAAGAATGTAGAGATTTTTTTCGCAGAAGAAAAGACCACCAAGGAAAAAGCGCAGACACGATAAGCAGAGAACACCGAGGATTCTTCCTATTTTGGGGGGAGCCCTCGGTGTTCTTTTTTGTTATAGAAGCATTTGGCACAAATGCGCAGCCTGCATCCAGCGGATGCAGTACACAAAGGGTTTGGGACTATCCCAACAAGCATTTTGCAACGCAAAAATGGCATTTGTATATACGAATGCCCTGCTTGCCACCTCGTTTTCCTCTAGTTGCCTCGAAGATCGGAAATATCGATTACCTCATCGCATTGTTCCAATACCTTCTGATCATGTGAAACCAATAAAATGATCGCTTGCGTTTTCCTTTGTTTGAGCAGCGTCATCAGCTTTTCAATGCTATCCTTGTCAAGAGCAGAAGTCGGCTCATCCAACAGGATCAGAAAGCTTTCTTTACTTAATGCTCTTACAATCGACAGCTTTTGTTTTTCTCCCCCTGAGAGATTGCTTCCGTTTTCATTGATATCTTTTGTCAGAAGACCGTCTATTTCCAGCATTTCTATGAGCATTTTTTGTGTCTCTGCGACAGATTGGCTTTGCTCAATTCCAAAATTCAAAAATGCCTTGACCGGCATATTCAACATGACTGGAGTTTGTTCGACATAGGAAATTTTCTGCCGCCGGAGCAATGGCATATTGAGCCGATCGATCGCAATTCCGTTATAGGAAACGATTCCAGACGTTTCTCCCGAAAAAAGACCGATAAGGGCGTTCAAAAAAGTTGTCTTGCCAGTTCCATTCTGGCCGTACAGACCATAAATTCTTCCTCGATAAAATGTAATGCTGCAATGATCCAAGAGCATATGGCTTCCATGCCGGAGAGAAAAGTCTTTGCATTCAACTTTTTGAATCGAATCGATCCCCTGTTCCCCTTTTTCCTCGTCGGGTGATTTCAAAATCTTTTCAATACGTTGAAAAGATATTTTGGCATCCTGATAACTTCCAGCCAATCCAATAAAGTATGAAATTGAGCTGATAATCATATTGAAATACGTGTTTATTATGGAAAAGAAACCAACACTAAGACTACCTGTACTTACTTTGTAGCCGCCAATCCCGACAATGCACACATAAATCAATAAAACTACAAATTGATTTAAATTTGTAAATACGTAGCTTACTTTGATTGCATGTATCGATGATCCCATCATTTTATCAAAAGCTTCTTGAAATCGACTTTTCATCTCAATATTCAAGGTGTTTCTTTTAATATATTCAAACTTATTAATCTGTTCTGAACAGCGTGAAAAAAACTCATTCGATTTTTCTTTTTGTATCCTCCGAGAGATATACAATCCCTTCTGATTCCAGAGAAATGTAATAATATATACCGGTATCACAGAGAAAACAATCATACAAAGCAATTTATCTGCTCTTAGCACAATTATAGCACTAATAATCATTGTCGCAATTTGAAAGAAAAAGCTTAGTATGTTGGCAGAGAAAAAAGTTACAAGTGTAGAAGTATCTTTGTTGATTTGATCTATATAATAAGCATTATCAACATTCGTATACTCGCTGTATCTTGAGTTAAAAATTTTTTGATAGATATTACTACTGATACTTGCAACTAGCTTCTGATTGAATTTTGTTGATGCCACCGACATAAAATATCGACAGAACATTTGCAGACTTCCAATAACAGCGATAACTACGACAAACCAAATAAGCAATTTAAAAGATATCTCTGTAATCAGAAAATCAATATAAAGTCCAGATATGTATGGAGTGAATATTCCAATAAGCCATAAAAACAATGTGATTGAAAGATAGGCAATCGCTTCTCGCCTAACCTCCTTGATTTTACTCATTAAAAAGCAAAACATTTTTATCACCAATCAATATCATAAAAAGCAAGAGCATTGCAACCCTATGGAGAGAATTCCCAAAAGAATCACAATGCCCTTGCTCATATAATTGTGTCAGCTCATGGTAAATGTGCCTGAACACTCATACGAATTGTAAATCGGCTCGCACGTAAAATCAAAATCGTAACACTGACTCGGGCAAGGCGGTGTGTATCCAATGAGACACAAATCCTCAGGACATTCATCGCATACTCTCGGCATGTTAACAATGGGAGGAATTAAAATGTTCATACTGTTCTCCTTTCGATTATAATATTAGAGATAACATCAATATTAGCATGCATCTACCGATGCTATTCTCATCCATCATTAATTTTTAAAATGGACTTCGATTCGACCATTCTCCACGTAGAGATTCATTGCGTGTTGATTCGCAGCATCCAAGCGAGATTTCAACATACAAGAACCATTTTTGACCCTAGCCTTTACCGTGTAATCCTCATACCTGCCTACAACATCTCCCTTGATCTCTCCGTTCTTCACCGTGCAATCGTATTGAGAGGAAGTTGGATGTTCGAACACTACGGAGCCGTTTTCAATTTCTGATTTTATTCTGTCAGACTGTGTTTTTGAAAACACCGAAGATCCATTTTTTAACTCAGTGCAGATTTCCTTGGCTGTAATAGAATCCATCTCTACATTGCCTCCGGACGGATTTTCTACAACGATCGACTTATACTGACGCTGGGGCAGGACAATCTCCAGGTCATAGGCGCTGTCCACCTCAAACTGCATAATCGTTCCGTTGATGGTGACAACTTTCGGGGGTGGGGCTTTTAATTTTTGGACGACCAGGGTGCCGTTCTCGACCTGAATCTCGTACAGTGCTTCCGCTGTCGTATCCGCATAGCGGACGCAGACTTCCTCTCCCTCCCCCGGTAGGAAGCGGACCGTCGACCCCTCCTCCTGGACTTGGACAGCGGTCACTTCCTCCAATGTTGAAAACTGTCGCCTTACCGCCTGTACTTCTGTGGGTTGCTCTGCCAATACATGCATTCCCATCCCCCCCATCACACTAAAGATCCAAACAGTAGAAACCAAGGGAATCAAGAATCGCGATACAGGCATATTATTACCTCCCTTTAATATTTGAGCTTTGTTCAGACATTATGTTGTGGAAACAAGGGTTCGTGTATATTCAATAAGGTAGTCCTTCATGCGAAAATTCAATTGATGACAAATTGTTTTACCTTCCACACGACTATGGGGGCAGCCTCCCATACACACCGGCAACAGCTTGCATTCTTTGCACTTGGGATCTTCAAAGAAATCGCAAGATGAATATTCGGAAATCAATTTTGTGCTTTGCAGACTATTTTCTCCAAAGTTGATATTCCCGACTGCTTTTGAAATCTCACCAATATCGTTCCAGCACTTATACAAATATCCTTTTTCATCAACGACCCACCCGTTATAGAAATCAGAAACGCAGTGATTGCCACGAGGTCTCGGATATGTTGTTTGAAACGGAATATTGTTTTTCTTCATAAAATACAAGTTGTATTTTGAATAGAGTTCATTTGTAAGACATTTATCAGCCTCATACGTTCCATTGTATGGAATAACCAGCCCGAGATAGGGGTGGATGTATTCCAACATGTTTTCTTGCTTCAAATGAGATACTACCTCGTTGGCTAATTCGATATTTTTAATATCGACGTTGATTCTTAGATGCACATGTAAGATACCACAGATACTTTTTAGATTATTCATAATAACATCGTATGTTCCCTGTCCATTAACCGTTGGACGCCGTTCATTATGAATTTCTTTTGGTCCATCCACAGTAACTTGTGCATATCGTACATTATATTTTTTCAGCTTTTCTGCATTTTCCGGCGTCAAAAGATACCCATTTGTAATAATTCCCGCTTGGTATTGAAGCTCTTTCTCTTCACACAAAGCTATAATCTGTTCGGACAGGCTTTCGATGACAGACATTCCCAAAAGAGGTTCTCCACCAAACCAAGTAACATTAATGTTTTTCACTCCATCCAAGTGGGATTTGATAAAGTTCATCAATGCAATTTGTGTTTCCCCATCCATCAGGGAATTGCCATAATGCCCTTTCTCAAAACAATAAATGCATCTGAAATTACACGCCATCGTAGGTGCAATAGTTAAGGATAGCAAATTCTTGTTATACCGCCCCTGCATCATATTGGTTTTGATTAGGAACTTCTCGTCCACTTCTGCTGGAAGCAGATATCCGCATTTCAAAAGATTCTTGAGGAACTCCGCATCCTCAATTTCTTTTCCTTTCTCCTGAAACCCCTTATACTGCTTATACTGATCTTCATGCACTACTGCCAGTGCACCAGTGCGTGAGTTGTAAAATACAATCTGATCTTTGCCCAGGTCATCATAAATGAAGTTGTAGGCAGATTCCTTTAGGTGCATTTTAATCCCTCCTGTGAACAACTTTTGTCTGGCAGCCCTTATTCCAGCGCTTTGGTCGTCTTTATATTAGCACTGTTGAGAGATGAATTTGGCATTTTTCAGTACAAACAGGCTTTTGTGCAGTGAAAAAGGGAATTGTGGCAGCTGTGGCCTCCTCTACACAAAAAAAGATCCCCAAAAACGCGGCTTCTTGCTGCGCCACTTCTGGTAAATCAACGCATATATAACAAAAGTGACCTTGGTTCATTCACCAAGGTCACTCGATCCCTAAGAGCCACAAAACGGAAACATTCAACGTCTTTGCTATCATCTTTATCTCATAATCAGCAACAAAGCGAGTGCCGATCTCAATTCTACTGATACAGTCTCTTTCTAATTCCACTCCTTCCAGCTTTAACCGTACAGCCAACGCTTTCTGTGATAGATGCATCTTGATTCGAGCTTCTCGAATGCGTTCTCCGCTAATATTTTTCTTGCCATTAAAATCATAGATTTTCATAGGCACGCCTCATTTTATGCTAATCATCAGAACTTTTCTTGACTTTAGCATAAATCCAAGCTTTAATTGTGCTAAAGATAAGCACATCTTAAAAAATCATTGACAGAGTGAGGCAAATAGCTGTATGGTAAAAAGAAAAAGGCAAGTCGAAAGGTGCGTGTCGCTTATGAGAATTGCTATTCTTGATAATGATCTGCGATTCTCTGATCAATTATATCAGAAAATCAGTATGGGGTTTGCAAAACGAGATTGGGCTTTGAACTGCCATATTTTCTCCCATCCGCAAGATCTGCTAAATTCTAATCTTGGCACTCTGCACGCTGTATTTTTGGATATTGATATGCCAGAGATGAACGGCCTGGAGGTTGCCTCTCAAATCCGTCAGCACTACCCTGACCTTATATTGGTATTTATAACGGCCTTTTTGCAATTTGCCCCCAGTGGATATAAAGTTAGTGCTTTCCGTTATATTTTGAAAGAAAACTATATAGAAGAGCTTGACTCCTGTCTGGATGCGATTCAAGACAAACTCTTGGACGGCAAGGAAACGATCGTGGTTGACTCAAAAAACCTTCAGATTGAAATTCCCTTACGAGACATTTTATACGTTGAGGGTACTCCCTATCGTCGTGTTTTATTACACACAACAGAAGCTGCTTCCCCTGTATTAGAGTGCCGTGGAAAAATGAACGATTATACCGAACGGTTGTCTGGAAAAGGCTTTATTCGCCTGCAAAAAAGTTTTCTCGTTAATATGTCTTATATCAGCAAAATTTCAGGATATACAGCGCAATTACGAAATGGCGAGATCTTAAAGGTCTCTGAAAAAGATTACAAAGCAATCTGTGCAGAGTATCTTATGTGGAAAGGCCGCCGCTTATGAGTTATGAACTATCCCTCCTCTTAAACTATTTTGTAGTATTTATCGAAGTTTTAGCTTTTATGGTTTTTTCCGGCGCTTTCTTTCAGAAAAAGATCACCTCAAGTAAATTTATACTCTCTACCGTTGTGTTGACGGGTCTGAACTTTATTTGCCTGGCGATTTCAGAGTCAAATGTGCTTTTTAAGCTGGTGCTTCTCACTTGTGTTGACTCGCTTTGGCTCGTTGTAATATACCGTGTTCCTTCGATAAAATGTATCGCAATTTCAGTTTTGTTTTCATCATTTATAAACATTGCCGACAATTTCTTTTTTATGGCCATTACAATTCTGAAAAATATCACCATGCAAGAATTGTATCGTGACCCATATGGATACTATCTGATTTGTTATATTGCAAAGATCTTTGAAATATTGCTATTTACGATTTTCAAATCAGCTGTAAAACAGCGATTTTATTTTCATCACACCACATGGAAACACTGGTTGAAAATTTTTGTTTTGCCCATTGTCTCTATGTTTATTTCCGTTTTCTTGTGGCATTTATATTGGATCGTTCCTTTTGCTGCAAGAGAAATCTTATTCTGCACAATTGCTTTGTTTATAATGAATGCTTTTGCATTTGTTACGCTAAATTATTTGGATCGAGAACAGCAGCTTATCCAAGATAATACAGTTTTGACACAAAACATCAAATATCAAAACGATATTGTTGAAGCTTGGGCAACCGCCTATAAGAACCAGCGAAAAATGACCCATGATTTTCAAAATCAACTCAGCATCATTTACGGCTTGGCAGAATGCGAAGCTCCTCATGGCGAATTGTTGCCCTATATTCAAACGGTCATGAAAGATAGTATGAGCACTTCACTGATCGTTAAGACGGGCAGGCTGGTTGTAGATGTGCTTTTGAGTCAGAAATACCATATCGCGCAGTCAAAAGGGGTTCACTTCTTATTTCAATTGGATGATCTCACCTGTTTTGGACTGAAAGATGAGCATCTTGTTGTTGTCCTCTCTAATTTGGTTGACAACGCCATTGAAGCTTGTGAGAAGATCACAGATGATAAAAGTAAAAAAATAACCCTTGTGATGAAAGTAGAAGAAGAGAGCAGTTTTCTTTATATTGAAAATACGACCGCATTTCCTGTAAAAGTTTTAGACAATCAAGTTGTGCTGCCTTCCAAACGATCCGAAGAACACGGCTACGGATTGAAGAATGTTGCTGCAATTCTAAATCGTTATAAGGCCGTTTTTGCCATAGCCTATAAAGAAGATTCGAGCCTATTTTGCTTCTCTGCCCAAATTCCTGAAACTCTTTCATAAGCGTATACCGATTTCACTGCAAAAATAGCCAATCTCACTGCAAAATCTACATATAGTTCTAAAAATGTGTTATATACTGTCCAAAGAGAGGTATAAAACAGATGCTTCATAGCATTTCCCGCCGATTGACCGAATGGTTTTTCCGGCACAATTGGGTCGAAGAAAACAATTACACCTGGTGTCTTTATGTAGTTGAAAAAAACTTCTTCAATTCTGTTTTCTTCTGATCCTGTCGATTTGTTGCATTATTTCCAATCAATATTTCAACACGCTTGTTTTTATGGCAACAATGTATTTTTTGCGTCGGCGAATGGGTGGATGGCATGCTCCTTATAATTGGATGTGTATTCTGCTGACAACAGTAACAACCTTCATTGTTCTTTATATATTCGCCCCTGTTCTGATGCGCATAAATTCGCTCACCATGTGGACACTTGATATTCTATTGATTCTAGCTGCATTTAGAACCAACCCTATTTATCCGCCGCAACTACACTTTGAACAAGAAATCATATCTTCAAACCGGAAAAAAAAGAATTTCACACTTGTCTGTATTACAATCATACAAGTCATTTCTGTCCAGCTTGGGTTCCCTCAGGTACTGATTTTTAGTTTTAATGGCATACTAGTCAGTATACTGCTTATAGTGGCCGAGAAAATTAAACAGAAGCATGGAGGTTTTTTGTATGAAGCTGTTGAATAACATCGGAAAGGAAATCCTGAACCGCGCCATTGTTCTCGAGCGATTTGGCTGGCCTCCTTCTTGCATGGGAGGCGTATATCAGCCCGAGCGTCCCGTTTGTAACTATCCCCAGCCGGATCATGAAACTCCTCCCAAAGAACCCAACAAGTAAAATAATGGACACAAAGACCTCAAACGAAGCTTCCCATATCCCTATTTGGAATATACAGAAGAGTCGTTTGCGGTCTTTTTTATTATTTTCACCGCAGATCTTTCTCACATGAAAAGGAGGTCCTTATGCAGAACGATTTTCGATCCGAGCTGTACATTTCTACCTGTCCCCGATGCGGCACCCGCCTCATGTGTGGAAAGATCATCGTCACCGGTTTGCAAAAATGTTCCAAGTGCAACCGGCACTGGGTCATCCAGATGGAAAAGAACAAAATATCCGTCACAAGGGCATCCCTCTATTTTGAGGAGTTTGCCTGAGACCCATTCAAACTGAATATTGCATGAGACATATTGTATCTGCGTCGGATTGGGTTTAGCCCTCAGGGACGGAATTCAGGAGTCAAGAGTTTGTCAGATAGGACTGGACCGGCTATAGGCCGGACGAGACCGGCAGACGGAAGCGATTTCTTTAGAGAAATTGCGGCTGTCTGCCGGTCTTTTTTGCGTTTCGGGATCTGCTTCCGTCGCCCCTTTGGGAGTGACGTATGCGCCGAGGCTGGGAGACGTACATCGCCCGATATCCCTGAGCGCCAGATTTTGCACGTTCATTCACACGTCAAGATCTGGAGGGTAAACCCATGCGCTTTGATCCTGTGGAATGCGGAAAGAGAATGAAAGCTTTGCGCGAAAGCAAAAACCTCACACAAATGCAGCTTGCTGAGCAGCTCAATATCAGCCTGAATCATGTAAAAGCGCTGGAGCACGCCAGAAGGCTGTTTTCTATTGATCTTGTTATCGAGATCTCTGCATTTTTTGATGTATCACTGGACTATCTCCTTTTGGGAAAAACACAAAGCACCAGCAAGGCTGCCTCCGAACTGAACGCTGCGATCGAAATTTTAGAACGCATAAAGAAAGAACTGTAACAAGGTTCTCTTAGAGGGAACCAAAGGCTCCCTGCAAGAGAGTTCCGACGGGAAAAATTCTGCGGTATCATACATTCACAGCCAGGGCATTCCCCAGACAGGGCAAAGCCCCAAACTGGGAGCCGTACCTTGAAAACTGAATATCATTCCTCTGGACAAAACAATGAAACTTCCGTAACTCGCGGCCCGGCCACAAAGAAGGCGGGGTGGCTGAAACGCCAATGAGACCGGTGAAACTCCGGGAACCAGAGTGCATTCCAACCCCACCGGGCGTCGAGGACAAATAGGGTGGGAACTTAACGCAAATCTTTCAAAGCCCACCACCGTGATTCTCCTGAATCCGGGCCGTGGGCTTTTCCATATCGAACATTCATCTCAACGACACGGAGGTGTTTTCTATGAGCCGTACTTTCACCGATGAATCGACCCTGACCACCCTCTGCCCCCGCTGCCTGAATGCATTTCGGAACACCCGCGGCATCCGTGTCCGCCGTGCCGATCCCTGGCAATTCACCAAAGAGCCTTGCACCTACTGCCAGACAAACTTCGGCTACGACTACTACATCCAGCCCACCAGCCCGAAAGCCACCTCCTTTAAGAAAGGACGCTTTGACGATGAATCCGAATGTGCTTAAGACCGACCCGGAATTTCAGAGCAAGATCCCACCCCTTACATTTGAAGAACTGAACCAGCTGGAAGCAAACATTCTACGGGATGGACGCATCCTCAACCCTATCATTGTATGGGAGGGCCTGATCGTAGATGGGCACAACCGTTACACGATCGCCAAGAAGCACCCAGAGATCCCTTTTACCATCCACGAGAAAGAGTTCGCCAGCCGCTATGAAGCGATCATCTGGATCTGCAAGAATCAGCTGGGGCGGCGCAACCTCACCCCGGAACAAAAGAAGTACCTTATCGGAAAACAGTATGAGGCTGAGAAAATGAAGCTAGGGGGAGATCACGGAAACAGCCGTAGTTCAAACGGCACATTTAGCCCAAATTCCCAAAATGGGGATTTGGGTAACAGCCGAACAACTTGTAAAAAAATTGCCGCTGAAAACGGCATTAGCAAGAACACAGTACTTCGTGCAGAACAGTTTTCCAAAGGTGTAGACGCCGCCGAAGAAGCCGTTCCTGGCACACGGAAAAAAGTGCTTTCCGGCGAGGTCAAACCTACCGCCTCTGAGATCGCATCCGTTGCCCGTGCCCCTCCGGAAGACCGTGCGGCGCTGGTCGCTGCAATCTGCAAAGCCAAAGAGCCGCTGTCACAAAAACAGAAATCTCCTCCAGCCACAACTACACCGCTGTCCGATGCCGGTACATCCGATGAAGATGCAACGTCCGCTCCAACTCCATCCGAGCCGACTTTTCCACCAAAAGCCGGAGAATCGTTGAAAGCTGACCGCCAGCAGATTCTTGAGATCGCAAATGGGCGCTACCATGCCAAACAGCTTGCGGACGGAGCGGCCATGCTCTGTGAAGTATCCGGTGCCGTCAATAGTATGATCCGACGCTGGGAGAGTGTTTTTCGGGACTATCCCGACCTTCTGACCGATGCAGGCAATCGTGCTGTGGTAAAGAGAACGATCCAGAAGGTCAAAGACTATCTGCAAAGATTGGAGGATACGATATGAGCCATTTGAACTGCCTCCGCACCATGCCTGAGATCACCGATGAAGCCGTTATTGAAGCGCTCTTTGCGCAGCGGCCGTATGAGGAGAAGGTCCTCAACAGCGCCTATCTGGAGATCCCTGCCGAATACCAGCGGGAACTGAGCATCCCGAACATTGAGCGGATGTCCGCAGAGTTCACCGAATGGATCGCCAACCCTCCCAAGGTCAGCTACCGGGATGGTCACTACTACGTTTTTGATGGGCAGCACACCCTCATGACCCGCAAAGCCATGAATGGAGGTGCAGACCTCCCCATCATCTGCAAGGTGTACTACGGGCTGACGCAGGAGGAAGAAGCCATCCTCTTTTCCAGGCAGACCGGCGTTTCCGCACCTCTGACCGCCGGCGCAAAGCTGCGTGCGGCTCTGTTTGGCAAGGACGCCGAAGCTATCGCCTTCCTGAACGCCACCGAAAGCACCGGCTTGCAGCTGGGTCTGGACAGCTACCGTGCCCCATGGAAGATCATCTGCATCCGCACCGCCTTCAAGGAGTACAAGACCTATGGCGCAGACCTCTACAAAGAAGCTCTGACCATGCTGGCAAGAGGATGGGAGGGAGACCCGGATTCTCTCCGCTCCGGTATCCTTCAAGGAATGATGCGTTTTGTGGCCCTCTATCAGGGAGAGTATGACCCGGAGCGTCTGGTCAAACGTCTGCACACCGTCCACCCCATGACCCTGGTACGGGATGAAAAATCCCTGAGCGGCACCGTCCGCTACAAGTATATGATGCTGATCCTGCGCACCTACAACGGTGCCAGCCGCCGCCGCAACCTACCTATCAAGCCGTAATGCTACTTTCCCGGTCCTAGGGGGTTCTTCTCACTGCAAAGGCCGCCCATAGGGGCTGCTTTTGCCTACATAAAAAGGGGGGCAAGCCGCTGAAAAGTCTGAACATCCACCGTGGTGAGATCTATTTTGCAGACCTCGACCCGCACAGTGGCTCCGAGCAAGGAGGAAAACGCCCTGTTATTGTTTTGCAAAATAATACAGGAAACAAATTTTCTCCCACCGTGATCGTTGCAGCTGTGAGCTCAAAGGTCTCCAAAAAGCCAAATCAGCCCACCCATGTCCTCGTGGACAAAAACCCTGCGTTCCGCTGTCCATCAATCGTGCTGTTGGAGCAGATCTCCACCATTGATAAGAAGCGCATCTGCAATTTTATGGGGATGACCACTGACCAGGAAATGCAGCAAATTGAGAATGCCCTAAAATGCAGCCTGGCCCTGGAACAGGAATGCCCGCCCCATGCAATACAGGAGGGATCGACCGTTGCCAGAAAAAACTCTGCATCCGTGTGATGCCTACCGTATCATGCTTCGGGATTACCCGGATGTCCTGAATATCGAACAAATGTGCGAGATATTGGGGATCAGCACCAAAACCGGTTATGCACTTTTGAAGAACGGAAAAGTCCAGCATTTGAGGATCGGGCGCTTCTACCGCATTCCCAAAGCGCATCTTTTAACCTATCTGATCGCATTTGCACCCGACAACATAGCGCAGACGTGACATCCTTGCATTCTCTCCTGCTGTTTTATACACTGGTGGTGTCAGCAGCAGAAGTTCCATAAATTCAAGTGGATGCACAAGAACAGGAGGAAACACCATGGTAGCAGGGCATCTGCAAGAAAAAAACAACTTCTATTACATCGTTCTGAGTTACAAGGATGAAACCGGAAAGCGAAGGACCAAGTGGGAATCAACGGGCCTTCCGGTCAAGAAAAACAAAAAGAAAGCCGAGGCTCTTTTGCAGGAACGTCGGAGGAACTTTATCCCCCCAGTCACTGTAGCCGAAATCCGTTTAGACGAGGACATTCTTTTTGCCGACTTCATGCTGAAATGGCTGGAAGTCACGAAAAGCACGATCCAGCTCACGACCTACGCAAGCTATCAGGGAATGGTAGAGCACATTATCGTTCCCTATTTCCGCAAACACAGCATCAAGCTGGTAGAGCTGAAAGCCACCGATCTACAGGATTTCTACGCCAAGCAGCTGGAGCGGGTCAAGCCAAACACCGTGATCCACTATCACGCAAATATCCACAAAGCTTTGAAGTATGCGGTCAAGATCGACCTGATCCCCTCAAACCCGGCAGATAAGGTCGAACGTCCGAAAAAGGACGATTTCAAAGGCAGCTACTACACTGCCGAAGAGATCCACGCCCTGACCGAGGCGGCATATGGAACCAAACTGGAGATACCGGTCCTTTTGGCATCCTTCTATGGCCTGCGCCGCAGCGAGGTGCTGGGGCTGAAATGGGATGCCATCGACTTTGAAGCCAATACAATGGAGGTCAAACGTATCGTCACACAGGCATCCATTGACGGCAAAAAAGTCCTTGTTCAGGCCGACCGTGCAAAAACCAAATCCAGTCTGCGCACCCTGCCTCTGGTGCCGCCCATCCGTGACCGTCTGCTGGAGCTGAAAGGTCAGCAGGAGACCTACCGCCGTCTGTGCCGCAGCAGCTACAATCCAGACTATCTCGGCTATCTGTGTGTGGACGAGATCGGGAACATCCTCCGCCCCAATTATGTTTCCGAGCAGTTCCCGAAGCTGCTGGAGAAAAACGGTCTGCGCCCCATCCGCTTTCATGATCTGCGCCATAGTTGTGCCAGCCTTCTTCTAGCAAACGGCGTTCCCATGAAGCAGATCCAGGAATGGCTGGGCCACAGCGACTTCTCCACCACCGCCAACATCTATGCCCACCTGGACTACGCTTCCAAACTTTCTTCTGCACAGGCTATGCTGGAATGTCTGGGCTATGGCAATGCATCCGCATGATGCCAAGCCCCAAAAAGACAGGGTGCAGCGGGCGCTGTTCCGGCAAAAAAGAATGGACAGACGAATAAAATTCATCTGTCCATTCGGTTTGGCGGAGCAGCAGGGATTTGAACCCTGGCAACCTTACGGTTCTACGAGATTTCGAGTCACGCCTCTTCGACCACTTGAGTACTGCTCCACATATTAAATTGTTGGAACGTGCTGAACGCTCCGGGAAAACTTTGGAGAGAATTTTAGGAGAGAACCCCCAAAAAACGCCTTGAAGCAATCACTGAAAAGTGGCTTGAAACCTAGAAAAATCGGGTTCCCTCTTCCAAAAAGCCAGCTCGATTTCGAGTGCGACCTCTTACGACCACTTGAGTAATGCTCCATATTCACAATACA
>DXUR01000230.1:0-3144 GCA_019417795.1 Clostridiales bacterium
GCCGAGACGGACACGACAATGGAAGATTGTCTGGAACACTATCTGAGAGGTCTTTGATTTATGAACAGTCTGAATCTTTTCACCCGGTTCTATGGACAAGCGATTGAGCCTGTGGTATAATTTAATCGGTCAAAAAAAGAAGAATACGGATTAAGCCGCTTGCCTTGATGGTCATGTGGCGTTTTTGTGTTCCTCTTCATAAGAGTTGAAGCAAGCCTTCGTCTTTCTGATTTGATGTACCACACCAAACAGAAAAACGGAGGTTATTTTTATGCCAGACAAGGTTTACCGCACGGCGATCTACTGCCGTCTGTCCCGTGAGGATGGAGACAAAGTAGAAAGCAACTCCATCGCCAGCCAGAGAGCCATCTGCGAGGACTATATCGCAAGACATGAGGATTTGGAGCTTGTCTGTGAGCCGTTTGTGGATGACGGTTACAGCGGCGTTTCCTTCAATCGTCCTCAGTTCAAAAAGCTGGAAGAGGCAATCCGCAAGGGTGCGCTTGACTGCATTGTGGTCAAGGATCTCAGCCGCTTCTCAAGAAACTACATCGACGGCGGACGTTACATTGAGAAGATATTCCCGCAGCTCGGCATACGCTTCATCGCAATCAATGATGCGTATGACAGTCTGACCGGTGATCCGCAGTCCGACTCCTTTGTTATCCCGTTCAAAAACTTGATTAACGATTCTTACTGCAAGGACATCTCCATGAAAATCCGAAGCAGTCTGGAAGTCAAGCAGAAGAGCGGTGAGTTCGTCGGTTCGTTCGCCCCTTACGGCTACATGAAATCGCCGGAGAACAAAAACCAGCTCATCGTGGATGAAGCGGTCAGCGAATATGTGCAGATGATCTTTTCCATGTACAAGGACGGCTTCTCCATTGGACGCATTGCAAAGCGTCTGAACCAGATGGGCGTCCTGTCCCCAATGGAATACAAGCATTCCGTCGGCGTAAAGTTCGATACCGTCTTCAAAACCGGCGATACCGCAAAATGGACATACAAAGCCGTCCAGCGTATTCTCACCAACGAGGTTTATATCGGCGTTCTGGCTCAGGGCAAGCGCGGCACTCCCAACTACAAAGTCCGCGTTGTGAAAAGCAAGGATGAATCCGAGTGGGTCAAGGTAGAAAATACGCATGAAGCTCTTGTGTCCTACGAGGACTTCATGGCAGTCAAGGTCATGATGCAGCGGGATATGCGCTGTTCGCCCGATCAGGACGAAGCGCATCTGTTTTCCGGCTTCCTGTTCTGCGGAGACTGTCAGCAGCCAATGATCCGCAAGACCGTCCCGTCGAAGACGAAAAAGTATATTTACTACGTCTGCTCCACCAATAAGCACAGCCGGACGTGCAGCCCGCACAGCATCGCCGCAAAAGAGGTTGAAGAGAAGGTCTTCCGTGCCATTCATGACCAGATCGAGCTTGTCATCAATCTGGAACACGCGCTTGCGATGATAGAACGGCTTCCGTCTCAGAGCCGTAAGGCTTTCAATTACGAAGCTCAGATCGCCAAAATCGAGGAAGAGATTGAACGGTACCAAAAGCTCAAGCTGGGGCTTTACGAGAACTTCATCGGCGGCATCATTGATAAATCGGAATACTTCGAGTTCCGCAGCAGCTACACCAAAATCATTGAGGACAAACAGGAGGCACTTCTGCGGGTCAAAAAAGAAATGAAGCAGACGGTGACAACCGGCACGACCGAACGAAACTGGGTAACGCTTTTCAAGCAGTATGAAAACGTCGAAGAGCTGAACCGCCGTGTGCTGATGTCCCTTGTTGACCGCATTCTGATTCACGAAAACCATGCAATCGAAATCGTCTTCAAATACAAGGACGAATACCAGCAGACACTTGAATACGTTCTCGGCTATGCCGACGAACTGGATATTGCCGTATAAAGGAGGGATGAGCAAATGGCAAGAAAAAGCAGAAAACAAATTGCAGCCGAAGATCCGGTTATCGAATCTGTTTCTTCCGAGGTCTTCTCAACAGCCATCTATGCCCGTCTTTCCGTTGAAAACAGCGGCAAGTCCGAAAAGGTGGATGTCATCGCAAATCAGATTGAGATTTGCAAGTCCTACATTGCAGAGCGTCCCTACCTGAATCTGATAGATACCTATGTGGACAACGGACGAACAGGAACGGTTTTTGATAGACCGGAGTTCAACCGGCTGATGAACGACATCCGCACCGGCAGGATCAAGTGCCTTGTAGTTCGTGATCTCAGCCGGTTCGGGCGTGACTACATCGAGGCTGGAACCTATCTGGAACGGGTCTTTCCGCAGATCGGGCTTCGGTTTATCGCCATCAAAGAGAACTACGACAACTTTGATACGGACGGCTCCGGCGAAAGCCTCATCATCCCTCTGCAAAACATGATCAACACACTCTACTCGAAGGACATCTCCCGCAAGGTTTCTACCGCGCTCAAGGCACAGATGGAAAGCGGAGAGTTCAAGAAGCGCAATCTCCCGTATGGTTATCGCTGGGATGAAGAACACAGCAATATGGTCTTCGATGAGGAAACCGCACCGATTGTCCGGAAGATTTTCCAATGGAAGATTGAAGGGCTGTCCCTTCCTGCGATTGCAGACCGGCTTGATGCAATGAACGCGCCCAATCCGGAGTTTCAGAAGTATCAGGTCGGCGTCCGCACAGGCAATGCTACGGCAAAGAAGATTTGGAACAAATCTTCACTGACTACCATTCTGGATAATCCCCATTACGTCGGAGATACCGTTCTCGGACGGACGCTGAACGCCATCTACAAGGGCGTCAAGAATCAGCACATTGACCGTGAGGAATGGATTATTTTTCCCAATACTCACGAGGCGATTATCTCCCGTGAGGACTTCCAGAAGGTACGAGAAATGCGGAACGCTGCTGCAAGGACAAGGGTTGAGAAGATGGAGCGCACGGAAGAAATCCGCGCTACGCTGATCAATCTCTTTGAAGACAAAATCGTCTGCGCAGACTGCGGCAAAAAGCTCTACTTCCATCGCAAGCGCGTTGACAAGCGCAAGGACGGCGCATGGTACGCCTTCTATGAGTGCAGTTCATCCGTCAAGCGCGGCAATCTCTGTACGCCACACTATACGCGGCAGGACAAACTCGAAGCCGATGTGCTTGCGGCGAT
>DXUR01000230.1:3244-5420 GCA_019417795.1 Clostridiales bacterium
CGGTTGGATGAAGCGGTTCAGCGGAAGGTAAAGTTTGCCGAGGCAATGTCCGAGGACAATAAGTGGCTCACGCTGATGAAATCTGTCAGCGGCGCAGCAAAACTCTCTCAGGAGTTGATTGACGAGTCCGTAGAGCTTGTAAAAGTCCATAAGGACGGCTCAATCGAGCTGGTCATGAAATACGGCGATATTTACGCTCTGACCGTTCAGAGTATCAAGGAAGTACAGGAGGCGATGTAAATGAGCAAGGAATACAACATCGGCATCTACATCCGCCTCTCAATGGCTGATGAAGATACCGGCTATGGCAGCAAGGCGGAAAGTGACAGCATCGGCAACCAGCGTATGCTCATCAACCGCTTTCTTGACAATCATCCGGAGCTGTCTCACTGTCAGCGGTCTGAGTTTGCGGATGACGGTTATACCGGCACGAATTTTCACCGTCCTCAGTTCACGCAGATGATGGAGAAGGTCAAGCGCGGCGAGATTAACCTGATCTGCGTCAAAGACTTTTCCCGCTTTTCTCGTGACTACATTGAAACGGGAAACTATCTGGAATGCACTTTTCCATTCATGGGCGTCCGCTTTATTTCCATCAACGACGGCTATGACAGTGACGATTACAAAGGCACAACGGGCGGTCTGGAAGTGGTTATGCGCAGCATCATCTACGCCGCATACAGTAAAGACCTTTCCGTAAAGACCACATCGGCAAAAATCCAGATGATGAAGCAGGGCAAGTATGTCGGTGGCTACGCCCCATACGGCTACGTCCTGCATCCCACCATTCGGAACAAACTTGCCGTAGACCCGGAGGCGGCTGATGTGATCCGTCGTATTTTCCGCGAGGCGCTGGAAGGCAGCAACACCTCTCAGATCGCCCGCAGCCTGAATGATGACGGCATCCCGACGCCGGGGCAATACTTCAAGAGCAAGCATCCCGACAAGAAGAAGTTCAGTAACATGAGCGAGAAAATCAGTTGGGAAACCGTGATGGTCTATAACATCCTCAAAAACCTTGTTTACACCGGAACACTGGTCAGCCGCAAAATGAAGTCCTGCGGTGTCGGCTCAAAAAAGCGTGTTGTCAATGAGCCGATTATCGTAGAAGGTACGCATGAAGCGATTATCAGCAAGGAAGACTTTGAGCTTGCTCAGAAGGTCATTCGAGGCGGAGGACGGAATCCCACGCGCAAGCAGCATGACTATCCGCTCAAGGGACTCGTCCGCTGCGGTAACTGTAAACGTGCTATGACACGCCGAAAGAACAAGGCTGGCATTCGATACTTCCAGTGCATTCACTCGGTCAACAACGGAAACACAGACTGTCCGGTTGGCAGGAGCTTTCCGGAAATGGATATTGAGAAGGTTGTCTTCCATGCCCTTACTCAGTTTCTTGCTTTGGCACAGAAGGAAGCAATACAGAACCGCGAAGTCGGTGATCTGCGGAAATCTGCCATCAAGGAATGTGCTGATAAAATCCGCACTCTGCAAAAGCAGAACGAGCAGCACAAGGCGTCCAAGCTGAGGCTCTACGAGAAGTATGCAGCCGGAAGCATCACGAAGGAGGCGTACATTCAGCAAAAGGCGGCAACGGATGTGAAGATTGCTGAAAACGATGGAGTAATCCAGCGCAGTCACGAGCGGATGAAGGAGCTTGACTCCGAGACCGCCTGTTCAGATGAAAAGCTGGATGCGGTCTGCGAACAGTACGCCGACTGCAAAGCTCTGACCTATGAGCTGACCCACGCATTCATTTCTGCGGTCTACATTTACGATCTTGACAACATAGAAATCGTCTGGAAGTTCAAGGACTTCCTCACTACATCAGAAGGAGAAGCCAAATGAAAGTATTTCTTTATATCCGCGTTGCCTGTGCGGATCAGCTTGCGGCAGCAGACCAGCGGGAAGAGCTGGAACGCTATGCGAAGGACAAAGGCTATGAGGTGGCTGCTGCTGTGGCGGCAGACGGCATCTCCGGCGTCCATACGGAAGGTATCATGAACTTCCTGCTGAACGAAGCCAAGCGTCAGGACATCGGTACGATCCTCACCCGTGACACCTCACGGATTAGCCGGGACACTTCCTCTTTCATAAGGTTTGAGCGAAAGTTCCGGGAGAACGGCATCCGGTTCGAGTATCTGTCCAAGCCTGACAACGAGCTTCCGGTCACTCC
>DXUR01000231.1 GCA_019417795.1 Clostridiales bacterium
AGGCTCTGGGCGATACCGGCCGTATTCTGGTGCGTGAGTCTGGCACTGAGCCGGTGGTTCGTGTTATGGTGGAAGCACCTGACCATAATACTTGCCAGAAGTATGTTGATGAAGTGGTCAATGTAATCTGCGAAAAGGGATATAAGGCATAAAGTCAATGACGACTCTGGCAATTACCCGGAGTCGTTTTGCATAAAAGGGAAAGTATAATAGATTAAATAACGGGAGGGATAAACCTATGTGTGGAATCGTTGGTTTCACAGGAAATCGACAGGCAGCACCGATCCTGCTAGATGGTCTGTCAAAACTGGAATATAGAGGATATGACTCGGCTGGACTGGCTGTCCGTGACGGAGAAAATCTGGCACAGGTCGTGAAAGCGAAGGGACGCCTGTCCAATCTGATCGAGAAAACAGATGGCGGCAAGGCATTGAAAGGAACCTGTGGTATTGGTCATACTCGTTGGGCGACCCACGGTGAGCCGAGCCAAACCAATGCACATCCGCATGTTTCAGGTAACTGTACCCGTTCTGGTTCCGGCACAGTGGAGTCTGAGGTCGTTGGCGTACATAACGGCATCATCGAGAACTATACCGAACTGAAAGAAAAGCTGCTGAAGCACGATTATACATTCTATAGTCAGACGGATACGGAAGTGGTCATCAAGCTGGTGGACTACTATTATAAAAAGTACAACCTCGGTCCTATTGATGCCATCGCTAAGACGATGGTGCGTGTCCGTGGTTCCTACGCTCTTGAGCTGATGTTCCGGGATTATCCGGGCGAGATCTGGGTAGCGCGTAAGGACAGCCCGATGATCATTGGCATTGCAGACGGAGAAACCTATGTGGCTTCGGATGTCCCGGCAATTCTGAAATACACTCGCAATGTGTACTACATCGGTAATCTTGAGTTCGCAAAGCTCGTTCCGGGTGAGGCTCACTTTTATGATCTGAATGGTGATGAAATCGAGAAACAGACCACCGAGATCAAGTGGGATGCAGAAGCAGCTGAAAAAGGCGGCTTTGAGCATTTCATGATGAAAGAAATCCATGAGCAGCCGAAAGCTGTTCAGGATACCCTTAACTCTGTGATCAAGAACGGCGCTATCGACCTATCCAGTGTGGAGATCACCGAGGATGAAATTAAAAACTTTGAGCAAATCTATATTGTTGCCTGTGGCTCTGCATGGCATGTGGGCATGGCTGCTCAGTATGTGCTGGAAGATATAGCGGATATCCCAGTGCGTGTGGAACTTGCATCTGAGTTCCGTTATCGGAAGATGCCGCTCAATCAGAAAGCACTTGTAATCGTTGTCAGCCAGTCTGGCGAGACAGCAGATACATTGGCTGCACTGCGACTTGCAAAAGAAAAAGGCATAACCACAATGGCAATCGTCAATGTGGTAGGCAGCAGTATTGCCCGTGAAGCGGACAAAGTGTTCTACACCCTTGCCGGTCCAGAAATCTCTGTTGCAACGACCAAGGCATACAGTGCACAGCTGGCAGCCATGTACTGTCTGGCGGTTCAGTTTGCAAAGGTCAGAGGAAAAATCACGGAGGAGCAGTACAGCTACTATATTTCTGAACTGTTGACTCTCCCGGAGAAGATGCAGAAAACTTTGGAAGATAAAGAGCGCATCCAGTGGTTTGCATCAAAGTATGCCAATGCGCATGATGTGTTCTTCGTAGGTCGTGGCATTGACTATGCTGTCTGCTTGGAAGGTAGTTTGAAACTGAAAGAAATCAGCTACATTCACTCGGAGGCATATGCAGCTGGTGAACTGAAGCACGGGACCATCAGCCTGATTGAGCAGGGAACATTGGTCATTGGTGTACTGACCCAAAGCGAACTCTACGAAAAGACTATCAGCAATATGCTGGAGTGCAAGAGCCGTGGCGCTTATCTGATGGGGCTCACTACTTATGGCAAGTATGAAATCGAAGATCAGGTAAACTTCACAGTCTATGTTCCAAAAGTGGATGAGCATTTCGTTGGTAGTTTGGCAGTGATCCCGCTGCAGTTGCTGGGTTACTATGTGTCTGTAGCCAAGGGTCTGGATGTGGATAAGCCGAGAAATTTGGCTAAAAGTGTTACTGTGGAATAAACATAGAATAATAATGGTTCTGAATATGAAATCCTTCGAGAAAAACTATATTTAAAAGATGAAAAAGTGGAGTATGAAACATTAGAAAACTTGATAAAAATGGGAGAATTTATCGAAGTCATGGAGTTTGAGAGAATTGAAAAATAAAATTTCACTGTTTCATGTCAACAAGATTTTTATTAGAGGAGAACTGTGTTATGCTCTGTGAATTGGAAGTCAATAGCATTGGTACATATGTAGAACTGATTACACGAATTGATGCCGAACAACAGTATCGTATGTGGTTCCGAGGTCAGTCTGATTATTCGTGGGGGCTAGTACCATCGGTTCAACGGAAAGATGGCCATGGTGAACATTATGAGCAGTATATAACGACCAATTTCATGATTCATACTATGCGGCTGAATCCTAGTGTTCCGCAACGGTATGACCGCGCATCGTGGTTGACGTTAATGCAGCATTATGGATTACCAACTAGATTGCTGGATTGGTCGGAATCGCCTCTGGTTGCATTATATTTTGCATTGAGCAGTGATGAAGATGCAAAGACGGATGCAGCCGTCTGGGTTCTGAACCCGATGGAGCTGAATAAGAAAGTGGGTTATGGAGAATATGTGCCTCCGATAAGCTATGACAGTCTGAATGGTGACTTGGAAGGTGCGTTTTCTAATCATAATAACGACGATAATAAATCACAGAATAGAATTATTGCGTGTCATGGTGTAGGAAGCGACTTGAGAATGTATGTACAACAATCGGATTTTACGATTCACAGCACTTCTGAACATCTGGATAAGATACTCATGGCGGATGAATCCTGCAACTATTTTTATAAGATTCGTATACCGCAACAGATTAGAAAGCAATTATTAGTTCAGCTGGATGCGATGGGATTCCATGAAAGTTCTATTTATCCAGATATGGAGCATATTGCACGAGAAGAAGCAAATATGTGTTTCGGCTCACAAAATTGAAATGAACCAGTATAGCCTTAAGCATTTTTATTTCATATTTGAATTTTAGCTATATAGGGATAATTGTATTGGCACTGTTATCCATTGCATGGTGAGGTTATAATGAAATGACAAAAGTAACAAGATTGACTGAATACATGGAAGTCATTTGCAACCGACCGTATATGCAAAATGAACATCATGTAATGAATCAAAACAAGTCAAATGCTATTCGCAGCGAGTTTGAAGACTTATTATTCGAGGCGAAAGATACAAAGGCTAGATTACCTCAAAGAAAAGTAAAAAACGACAAGCTTTCAGCATTTATAAAGCAATACGCGATACCGCTCTATTCCTATGCGTACAGAACAAAAAATCCTCAAAATAGTAAAAACCAAGAAGCAAATGAAAGAACTTTCTTCTATCGCGGCGTTAATAATTCGACATACTTGATTGCACCAGGTATATATCGAAAAGGTGAAAAGCACGATGAAAATTTCTACTTCAACGAAATCAGTGTTCGTTGTCCGCAGACTTTTAGAACGCTGACAAATGTTGAAAAGCTGACGTATATGCAACATTATGGCTGTCCGACTCGATTACTCGATATAACGACAAACCCTCTGGTCGCGCTTTATTTTGCGTGTGCTGGAGAAAATGACAGTGATGGTGCAATTTATATTTTTGCTGTTAATAAGCGTGATGTGCGATATGCCAATAGTGATAGAGTCCAGATGCTTGCAACCCTTGCTGAGTTTAGAGCGTCTGAACAAGAATTGTTTTGGAATGCTGCTTACGAAAATGTGGTAGAGGATAAATTCCCTCAGCAGAGTAACGGAAAATATCGTGAAAAAATGTTTGAACAATTTTATCATGCGATAAAAAGGCATAATGCTGCATTTGAAAGGGAAATTGTTCCATTGGATCTTCTTACACCACAGTTCGTTCAGCCGAATAGAGATAATCCAAGAATTCTAAAACAGGATGGAGCATTTATTATATCCGGTTTGGATGCGAGTGACAAGGAAAGTGATAATAAAATACGAGAATTTCTTGTTAAGGAGCTCATAATTCCAAAAGAAGCCAAGGAACAGTTAAGAAAAGAACTTGAGTATGTTGGAATCAATCAAGCATCGCTCTTCCCAGAAGTTGATAAAGTAGCAGATTATTTAAGAAGAATGGCTTGAGTGCAGAAAATGATGTGCAGTTGTTTAGTGATTATAATGGCTGGAGTAGTTGCCGTTTTTTCATAATGATGCTATACTAAACTTGGGATTATACATAATTCGGAGGTGTACAACGATGCCCAGAACAAAAGGTAGCAAGAATAAGCCCAAAACTGTGACTGCTGATTTCGCAACGCAGATTGTAGAAAAGCAGTCCGCAAAGGAAGCACTCACAGCGGAAATCGCATCCATCACCGCAAACATTGACACTTTGAAAGCTGACCTGAAAGAGAAGAAAGCATTGCTGAAAGCTATCGACAAGGAAATTGTCAAGCTGGAAGCAAAGAAGGCGAAGGCAGATGCCAAAGCTGCAGAGGAAGCAAAGAAAGCAGAGGCAGAATCTGTTCTAAAGAAATTGCTTGCCGAAGGCATGAGTGCTGATGAAATTCTCGAAAAACTGAAATAACACGAAAAACCCGTAATGGACAGGCATAACGCACCGTCCATTACGGGTTTTAGGGTTATAAGAACATAAGTTCATCCGGCGGCCACATCAAACTGAAAATGTGCCGGAAGGTTGAACTGCTTGATAAACGCATGATGCTGGGCATGATAGTGACGCAGATCATATCCCAGATGGTGCAGTTCAAGAAGTTTCACCATCACTAGATTGAGGTGAATCCGTTTGGCTACAGAGATTTGCGCAGCGTCTAACCCGCGCTTCGTCATTTGATAGACTTCATCACTGTCCAGCATCAGGTGGGATGTGAAAGCGTTATGCTCGTAAAGAAGGATGTGCTTGTTCTTAATGGTCAGAAACTTGTCCAGGGTATGCAAGTCCATGAGCAACTGATGCTCCAGATAATGTCCCAGCGCATAACCGCACACCATCTGCTTTGTCTGTTTGTCCAGCTGGCGATTGATAAGAATCAGTGGCTTATCAAAATAGAGCGAAAGTAAACCCAACATATCTCTAATGCGAGACGTTTCACTGATGTCCAGACTGCAACTGCGCGCGATCTGTTTGATGTTGCGAGTTCCGACATTTTGGACAAGTTCATTAGCAGCTTGGTGAATAAATGCAGAATCCATAATGTGATCTCCTTCCGGGGATAGCATAGTGAATAGAACAGTGGTTCACAGGTTCATTATTCGTTCCTTTTCTCGTTTTTGTTCTCGGTACTTAAAATAGGC
>DXUR01000232.1 GCA_019417795.1 Clostridiales bacterium
GTCTGTCGGGATTGTCGGGCGCAGGCCGCAGCTCATAGTCAGACGCCTGCCGTTTTGTCAATGACCGTGTGTAGGTCAAATGCCCCCACGCCAGAAACGATCCGTTTTCAACCGGGACGCGCTGATCGTAGTTGACAATTTCATCCGGGGCGTTGCGGGGCGGCTTGGGGAATGTCCCGATGTCCACAGGGCGCTGGGTGGAGTAATACTTGTAAAGACCGGGCGCTTCGGTCTGCTTGACACCGACATTATAAAGGCGCTGGTACTCCTGTACCCGCGCCGCAAAATCCTGTTCCAGAGCGGTACGGTCGCTGCCGTAATGCCCCCATTCATACTGCCGCTGGCCGTCCTTGTCATCATAGCAAGCCCATGTGACATAGGGCGAGGGCGCAGCGGGGTTATGCCCCAGCGCAAAGCCCCTGCCGTTTTCCAGCATGACGGCCTTGATGATCTCATAGCCTTGGTTTTTGTCCATATAACCTCCTCACCGTGATACATCCTTTTCCGCCCGTTTTGCAAAGGGCTGAAGCTGATAGGGGCTTTTGCCGTCCTCCGGGCGCAGGAAGTCCAGCCTTGCGGCGGCACGGATGGCGTTCTGATTGAGCTGCCGCTGCCATGCCCCTTGGCTGGGCGCCCATTTGAAGCCCTCGCTTTTGAGCGCCTGCCGGGTATCGGCGTCCGGCTTATCCGCAAAAATGAGCTGCAAACGGTTCTCTGCCTCATTGACCTTGACCTCCCCACCGGGGAATGTCCAGCCCACAAACTCCGCCTTATGGCTCAGCTCCTCGATGCGCTGGCGCACACGGCGGATGTTGGCGTTATTGTTGGTGAGCAGATAGGCCGGAAACGGAACGGGGTCTTTGCGCCAGTCTTGGGACATGGACGCCTTGACCTTTTCCACCTGCTCCGCCGTCAGCTCGGGGCAGCCCTCCAGCGTCTTATGCTTGCGGTAGTAGGCATTGACCGCTTTCATCATGGTCTGCTGGGACTCCATTCCCTCCAGCTTTTTCGTGAGCTTTTCCACGGCGAGGTCATCATCGGCGCTGATACCGCCCCTGCCTGTGGAGCGGATCTTGTCCAGCAGCTTTTCAATTTCGGCATACTCGCCGTAGTTGCGATCCCGGGCGGCGTTCTGCTTGGCCTTTTTCGCCACGGGGAAATTGCCGCCCCCGGTAATCAGAATAGACGGCACACGGGCGTCAATGGCGTTGCGCTCATTGAGGTTTTCCGCCAGCCTGCGGGCGTAGCGGTCAACAAGGGCATCGATCTTATCATGGTACATGGGATCGACCTGCGCCTTTTGTTTCTCTGCCAGCGCATAGGCTTCATCCACCATCGCCCGGTAGCCCGCTGTGGCCGAGCCGGGGACATAGTCGGAATAGCTGTTCATGTCCTTTGCCCGCTTTGCCGCCGCCTCGCTGATCTCATAATATTTAGGCATTATTTCTCCTTTCAGCCGGGACTTCGGGACAAAATGTCCCAAAGCTCCGGCACTTGGATGTGGAAAGCATTTCTGCGAAAACAGGGGCGGACGGAAAATATACCGCCCACCCCGAAAGCGCCCCGGAAAAGCCTTGTAAATACAGGCGTTTTCCGTGGCTATTTTTCCACGCGCTACCTCCGTTTGCGGCGCATATACGCTCGCTTCTGCTCCCGCAGGGCAGCCCCGGCACAGGCCGGGGAACAATACCGCTGCCGCCCGTCCGGGAGGAAAGCCCTGCCGCATACCGGGCAAGGCCGGGTTTCTGTGATACGCTCCACGGTCAGCGACCTTTCCAGCACAGGATCAAGGGGCAGCACCGCCGAACGGAAGTAGCGGCAATACGCCCCTGTCCAGCACTTGCCCAGCATATAGCAAGGTGCATCCAGCGGCAGGCAGCCAGCGTCCTTGTCATAATTGGCACACCACCGCTTCACAAGGGAGCGGATCGCCGCCTTTTCCTGCCGGGTCAGTTCACGGCTCATTTTTACCCCCCGTCTTGGGCGTGAGCTGCTCCCGATAACAGAACATACAGCCGATCCCGCGCCAGTAAGGGCAGCCATCACAGCGGGAGCCTTTGGGCGGCAGGTTGGGCGGGACGCCCTTGAAGTAGCTTTTTTCTTTCATAAAGTCCTCATAGGGGCTGTTGGTAAATCTCATTCCTCGCCCTCACTTTCCGTTTCGTCCTCGTCCTCCCAAGGCGGGGTATCGTCATAATCGTCGCCGTAGTCCTCCGCAGCGTCGGTAGCCTGCTGCTTCTTGGGACGGTAGATTTTGAAATACCAGCCCGCCGCGCCGCCGATGACCGCCACGGCCAGTACCAGCAGGAGCGTCCCGCCGCTGCTCTTAGGCTGTTCCGGCTCGGGGTCAGGCTCCGGCTCCACCACGGGCGCAGGTTCGGGAGCCTTGCCCTGGCACTCGCCCATGTTCACGGCACAGACGATACAATCCGTGTTGATAACACCTACGGCGCATTTGTCGGCGCAGGAACACTCCGGCAGCTCACCGCCCGCCGCCTGCATCGCCGCCAGCAGGTCGGCCTCGTCCACCATGTTCAAAAAGTAGGTCTGATACTGCTCGCCGTCCTCGTCGGTGGGCTTGTCATAGTCAATGACGATGTAAAAAGTATTGCCGCCGCTGGTCTGCACCGTGATGAACTGCTTGTTGGTGGCCTTGTCGTAGAGCAGGTCACGGGTCACAAGGTTACCGTCCTCGGTGAAGCCCTCGCCGGAGTCAACGGTTTCCGTGGGCAGCGGCTCCACCGGGGCAAGCCCATCCCATTCCTCACCGCCTCCGGCGTAGGCCGTGACCGCCATACCGCACATCAAAACAGCGGCGCAGAGCGCCGCCGTCAGCTTCTTTATCCACTTGTTCATTCGCTGTCCTCCTTGTCTGTGGAATCGGACTTCGGGACATTCTGTCCCAAAGTGCCGCCGTTCTTGATGGTCTGAAGCAGCACGGGCAGGTCGGTGAGCGAAACGCTCATGCCGCGCACGATCTCCACGATCTCGCTGTTCTCGGCCTCCAGCTTTTTCTGTTCCAGCTCCTTGAGCCGTGCCTGCTGCTCGTTGATCTTGGCCATGACCTTTTCAATCTCGGCCTGAATTTTTGCGCTTTTGGAGATAGCCATAAAAACCTCCTGTCAAAACAATTTTCCGTAGGCGTAGAAATGGGACTGCCAGTAGCTCGTGTTGAGGTTGGCGTAGCTGATGGGGTCGCCACAATGGAGCATCCAGCCGTCGCCCACATAGATGCCCACATGGGAGATCCCCGGCGTGTCATAAGTCCCCGTGAAGAACACCAAGTCGCCGGGTTTGGGGCTGCTCGTCCGGGTGGAGATGTTGTATAGCCCCTGCGCCCCCAGCCGCCCGAAGTCCCAGCCGCATTGGTTGTAAACATAGCTGACGAAGCCGGAGCAGTCAAAGGATGTGGACGGGCTGCTGCCGCCCCAAACATAGGGGTATCCCACATACTTCTCCGCCTCTTTCAGAATGGCGGCAAAGGTTTCATCGGCAAGGTAGTCCTCCGGAATCTCATGCGCCGGGGGCTTATTGGTGTACTTGCCCACATAAGGCGAGGACGGGAACAGGTCGGGACGGTTGCCCAGCGTCGCCATGTAGAGGGCGTACCGGGACAGGGTTTCCTCGCCCATGAGGTAAACAGGCAGATGGGAGAGATTGAAGTTTTCCAGCGTGACATAGCAGATGTAATAGTTGTATGGAACTTCTACATCGTAGTCGTTGCCCTCGCTGTTCGTCCTTGTGACCGTGCGGTAGCGTACCTCGACAACCACATCCTCGGTCAAAATGTACTGGCGGTCAAAGAGCATTTGGAGCGTTCCCCGCACCTTGTCCAGCGTCCACTCGCCCTCATGGAGCGCACAGACGATGGACAGCAGCACATAGGGATCGTGTTCAATGGTGTCGAGGTCAAAATGGTATTCGTCATAGTCGTGGGTGCGGGTGTAGGTGTCGAGGTAGCGTTGCAGCTCGTCCTCCAGAGCGCAGTAGGCGGCCTCCGCTCCCAGCAGGTCAGCGTCCTCGGCGGCATAGGTGGACGCGCCGATGGCTCCGGCCACGCCGTTGCCCACCGTTACCAGCGAGGACATACACGATTGCAGCACCACCAGCAGAAGAAACGCCGCCAGCAGCAGGAGCAGCCTGCCGGGGTGTTCCTTAATATAGGCGGACACCTTTTCCGTCAGCTTGCCCGTGACGGACGCCGTACCCTCGGCAGCCTTGGCGGTCTGCTGGGCAGCCTCCCGCGCCTGCTTTGCGTACTGGCGCTTGATCTTCTGCTTTTGCAGATACCGGGACACCGCGCCGCCCTCCTGCATTTCCGGGTGTTCCTCCACGGTCTTGCGGTAGTAATAATCCGCCGTGGCCTTAATGTGCTTGCTCTCGGCACGCTCCACCGCCTTTGCCGGGTGTCCCCGGATGGCCTTGCGGAGCTTGCGCCTGCCAAAGCGGTACACGGACTCCGCCGCCAGCTCGGAACGGTGTGCGCCCTCCGTGCCGACATTTTCATGCTCGACCTCATAGAGCTTGCCATGCACAAAGCCGTGGACGCCGTGTCCGGCGGCATGGGCAAGACGCTTGACCGCACCGGGCTTTTTCGGCGGCTTCTGCTTTGCCAGCTTCTCCCGGGCGGCGTCCAGCTTCTCGCCCCGGCGCTCCATCCGCAGCTTGGACGCCGCCGTTTGCTCTTGCCGGCTTTTCCGCCAAAACTTGGACTTCGGGACATTTTGTCCCGAAGTGGGGTTACTCGTCTGTTCGCTCATGGGCAAGATCCTCCGGGCGGGTCGTCAGCAGGTCATAGATCTCTCCACGGGGGAAACGGTCTACAAACGGGATGGTGACATTTCCATAGAACAGCAAGCCCTCGCCGGAATTGGAGTGCGTGATGTAGGAGAGCTGATGCTCGGAAATACCAAGCTGCTTTGCCAAGATCGCACGGTCGCTCTGCGCCTGCGACAGCAACACCATGAAATCCGTGTTGTCCAGAATGTTCTCGATCTCCCGGCTGGCCAACAGGTCTTTCACATTCTGCGTCAGCGCCGAGGGGACGCAGCCCTTTTTGCGGAGCATTTTCCAGACCGCCACAAAGTAGCTGGCCGTCAGCGGATCACGGAGTAGGATATGGAACTCGTCAAAGTAGCACCAAGTCGCCACGCCTTCGGCATGGTTGGCGTTTACCGCCGCCGTGACAAATTCATTGGTGGTGTGCATGGCGATCTTGCGGAGGTTTTCACCCAAACCCTTTAGGACAATGCAGACCACACGGGAATTGAGGTCAACATTGGTGGGATGGTTGAACAGGTTGAGAGAGCCTGTGCAGTAAAGCTCCAGCGCCGTTGCCACACGCCGCGCCTCCGGCTCCGGCTGGCGCAGCAGCTCCTCATACAGATCTTGCAGCAGCGGCG
>DXUR01000233.1 GCA_019417795.1 Clostridiales bacterium
TTGTTTCAGACCGCCCGCAGCCAAAAGGCAGAAAGGTGGACATTATGATGACATTTAAGGATCTGAAAAAGCTTGTTGAACTCCCTTCGTACAAGGAACAGCGTGTTCCAACCGTGAAGGCACTTGAGGTATCTGGTGTGCCAGTGGTTACCGAAAAGGTCTTGGAAAATCATGGCAGCATCAATGTCTACCAGAACGGTTATGTGATCTACCGGGCGCACAAGAGGGTGACAGTTTTTTCTCTCCGCGACTGTGTACATTATAAATATGATGCAGCAGAAGGGGCGGGACATCACATTGAGGAAGCAGAGTTTGACGACTACGAGTGGCACATCCGGCTTGTTCTGGAAGGCGAGGATCGGATTTTTATGAACTATGAGATCATCCAAGGAAAGTGGATGCCATCCCGTGAGGACAGGGAGTATAAAGAAGAAATCCTGGAGGGAGTCGATGAAGCAGTCAGCACACTGGAAAGAATGATAAGTGAGGAAAGAGTGGAAGAATTGCTCTCTACTTTGACTGATTTGCAGAGAAAGGTCGTTCACATCCACCTGTTCCATGGTCTGTCTTTCACAGAGGCGGCAAAACACCTTGGCATGACTCGCCAGAATCTTACCGGAATTTATAACGCAGCAATTTACAAGATACAGAAAAAGCATTTCCGGGCATTGTGCAGCTGTTAACAGATACATAATTAAAAGATGAGCCGTCCAATCAGAAAACACGCTGAATTGGGCGGCTCAAAAATTTTTTGAACTTTTTTCAAAACACCTTGCGAAATAGCCCTTTTCCGATTCTAGGAGTGAGAGGACACAAAAATTCTCCACCCCAATCGGAAGGTTCACAAAATGTTCAAATTTTTTTTTGAAAACACCTTGCGAAATGACCCTTCTCCGATTCTAAGGATGAGAGGACAACACAAAACCCCTCCACGGGAACCTTGAAAATTGAATAAGCCATCCCAGAGAGATACTTCTGATATTGAATGTGCATCCTGCGTGTCTTGTCAGAGAAAACGCCGCTGAAATATGGGGCAGGAACGGGCTGGGGCAGAATGGCAAAGCTCAAATAACAGCAGATACAATGCGGCGGAGTGTCGAAAGATGCTCCGTCGTAGGAATGTACTGTTATTTATAATAGTGCAAATCCAGAAAGAGGGGAGGTGATGAATCTACATGAAGTACCCGTATTTCAGAGGTCTGGAAGCAGACCGATACAGTTTCTACCGTGTGCCGAAAGCACTCATCAAGGTAGACCTGTTTGAAAAGATGTCCGGCGACGCAAAGCTGCTGTATGCTGTCTTGCTGGATCGGATGAATCTTTCGCTTAAAAATGGCTGGCAGGATGAGAATGGAAATGCCTATATTATCTGTACGATAGGTGAGATCATGGATTCGATTCGATGTGCCAGACAAAAAGCGGTCAAACTGCTGGACGAGCTGGAACATGAATATCAGCTTATTGAGCGGCGCAGGCAGGGTTTGGGAAAGCCGAACCTGCTCTATGTGAAAGACCTCTATGCGGGACTTTCACAATCGAACTACTGGAAGTATGAAAATCAAACTTCTGGTGGTTTGAAAAGCGAACTTCCGGGAGTATGGAAATCAAACGGAAGTAAGACTGATAAAAATAATAATACTGATAGTAGTGAGACTGATCAAATCTATTCTGCACAATCTGGTGAAAACATATCCGGGGAGATGCGGGAAGATGAGAGGTATCGACTCTATTTTCAAGACAAGCTGGAAATCCCAATCTTAGAGAAGAATTCTCCGCATGACCGGGAAATCCTGATGGAGATTCTGGAACTGCTTGTAGAAACCGTGACCAGCAGAAAGAAGTTCCTGCGCATTTGCGGGGAAGAAAAGCCGAAAGAGGTGGTCAAAAGCCGCCTGATGAAGCTGGATTCCATGCACATTCAGTATGTGATGGAATGTCTGAAAAGCAATACCACACAGGTACGAAACATTAAACAATATCTGCTTGCCACACTGTATAATGCTCCGACCACAATCGACAGCTATTACGCTGCACAGGTCAGACATGATTTCGGATGGGGCGGCAGAAGCAATTAAGGAGGACGATGCAATGAGCGTGTTTTTTATAGATTTTGATATGGCTCCCTCGGTGATCTGGGCGAGAGACCTGTACGACCAGATGCAGATTCGGAGTGACTTCCGCAAGTGGTTTCCCCGGATGTGCCAGTATGGTTTTGTGGAAGGTCGGGACTATGAGTTCGTTCCCCGTGTCCGTCCGCAGGATGAGGGCGGGCGCACGGTGCAGCGGTATGTGAAAGACTACCGGATCACGCTGGAAATGGCAAAGCAGTTGTACAAGCTCCACCACTTCCACAAGAATGACTGTTTCCGTAGCTGTGAAGGACAGCACTGCATGGGGATGGATCACTGGATGCAGGCGGTCATTGAACTGCTACATCAGCACAAGTGCAAAAGCCATGCGCCGCCGAAGCGTTTTTACGAATCACAGCCGCCCGATTCGCTGGTGACAACGACACAGATCGCAAAAGAGTACGGCTGCGGCGCAAAGGTATTCAATCGTCTGCTCCATCTGCACGGTATCCAGTACCGGGCCAATAACCAGTGGGTGCTGTATGCAAAACATCAGGACAAGGGATATACTGCAAACCTTGTTTTCCGGCTCCATCGGAGTGATGGCAGTGCAGTGGAAAAGCTGCATACGGCATGGACGCACAAAGGCAGGAAGTTCCTATACCATGAACTGAAACGGCGTGGGATTCTTCCGATGGCAGAACAGGAGAGTTGAACCTATGAACTTTACGAATAGCCCGTTTGAACGTATGATGCGCCAGCGTCCGGGAACGGACAGTGACCATCCCTGCATTTCCTGCCGACACCGCAGGGAGTGCGGTTACATGATGCACCAATGCAGAAAGAAATTTCGCTCGGTCTTTGGCGATACGGCTCCTCCGGTATCAGGCACGGTCGGTGTCTGATGCCGTTTGGATAAAACTATAAACCGGAAAGGAGGGCGCAGGTGCAGGATGAAGTAAACGAAAAAACGATGGCATTGTGCATCAAAGGCGGAAAAATCTCGGCACAAATTCTGAAAGCAGCACTGACAAAGCTGCTGGCAGAGATCGAGAAGAAGAAACAGCAATCGAAGAAGATGGGAGGGCAGAACCGATGTAAGAGAGGAAAGCAGAGCATCAAGAGCCTGCAACAGAGCGGCGCACAGCTTACCAATATCGTTGTCACGGACAATAACATCAAGTCGTTTGACCGGGTAGCTCGGAAGTACGGCGTTGATTATAGTCTGAAAAAGGCAGAAAAAGAGGGGAAAACCGAATATCTGGTCTTTTTCAAGGCAAAAGATGTGGATGTTATGACGGCGGCATTCAAGGAATATACCGGAGTTTCGCTGAAAAAGGAGCAGCGGCAGTCCATCCGTAAGAAGCTGGAGCAGGCAAAGGAGCGTGTTGCCAAGCACCGGGAAATCACCAAGGAAAAGACGAAAGACAGAGGGCAGGTGCGATGAGCCAGAAAAAGAAAACGACCGCACAGAGCAAACGACCGCGCAAAGCCCCCTCCAACCAGACAGGCGGAACAGCATGGGGCAAGAAAGTAGCGGCGGCAATCAGTGGAAAGATGCAGTCGGCAGATATGAAAAAGCTGATCCTGCTGAATTTTCCTTACATTATCGCCTTTTACATGGTGGGGAAAGCCGCATGGCTGTACCGACACTGTAATGGCGATACCATCGTGGACAGGCTGATGGTTCTTTTTATGAACTTTGGTCTGGCCTACAAAAGTTATCTGCCGAGTTTCCATCCGTTCGACTTGATGATTGGTCTGATCGGTGCAGCAGCACTGAAAGCCGTGATCTACTTCAAGGGCAAGAACGCAAAAAAGTATCGGCAGGGAGAGGAATACGGCTCTGCCCGGTGGGGCAATGCCAAGGACATTGAACCTTTTATTGACCCGGTATTCGAGAATAATGTGCTGCTCACCCAGACGGAACGGTTGATGATGAGCGGCAGACCAAAGCATCCGAAGTATGCCAGAAACAAGAACGTCATTGTAATTGGCGGCTCTGGCAGTGGCAAGACACGTTTTTTCGTGAAGCCCAATCTGATGCAGATGCCTGAAAAGGTCAGCTATGTCTGTACTGACCCGAAAGGTACGATCATCATTGAATGCGGAAAGATGCTCTCGGATGCCGGGTACAAAATCAAAGTCCTGAACACGATCAATTTCAAGAAGTCGATGCACTATAATCCGTTCCATTATATCCGCAGTGAGAAAGATATTCTGAAGCTGGTCAATACGATCATCGCCAACACGAAAGGGGACGGCGAGAAGTCCGGCGAAGATTTCTGGGTCAAGGCAGAACGCCTGCTCTACTGTGCACTCATCGGCTATATCTACTATGAAGCCCCAGAAGAAGAACAGAACTTCTCCACGCTGTTGGAATTTATCAATGCCAGCGAAGCCCGCGAGGATGATGAAGAGTTCAAGAATCCAGTCGATGAGCTGTTCGAGGATTTGGAAAAGGTGAAACCGGAACACTTTGCCGTGCGGCAGTACAAAAAGTACAAGCTGGCGGCAGGTAAAACGGCAAAATCCATTCTGATTTCCTGCGGTGCAAGACTGGCTCCATTTGACATTAAGGAACTGCGTGATCTGATGGCATACGACGAGATGGAGCTGGATATGCTGGGAGATCAGCGCACTGCAATGTTCGTTATCATCTCCGATACGGATGATACTTTCAATTTTGTGGTATCAATCCTGTACACACAGCTATTCAATTTGCTCTGTGATAAGGCGGACGATGAACACGGCGGCAGACTTCCGTACCATGTGCGGCTGCTCCTGGACGAGTTTGCAAACATCGGCCAGATTCCAAAGTTCGATAAGCTGATCGCTACCATCCGCAGCCGTGAGATTTCTGCTTCGATTATTCTCCAATCGCAAAGCCAGCTAAAGACCATTTACAAGGATGCCGCAGAAACCATCATTGGCAACTGCGACACGATGCTGTTCCTTGGCGGCAAGGAAAGCTCCACCCTCAAGGAAATTTCTGAAACGCTGGGCAAGGAAACCATCGACCTTTACAACACATCGGATACCCGTGGCAACAGCCCCTCTTTTGGTACGAACTACCAAAAGACCGGAAAAGAACTGATGAGCCGGGATGAGCTTGCAGTCATGGATGGCAGCAAGTGCATCTTACAGTTAAGAGGTGTCAGACCATTCCTGAGTGATAAGTTTGATATTACCAAACATAAGCGGTACAAGGAACTTTCGGATTTCGATAAGAAAAACGAGTTCGACGTAGAACGCTATCTGAAACATGAACTGCGGCTGCTCACCACGGAAGAATTTGACCTTTATGA
>DXUR01000234.1 GCA_019417795.1 Clostridiales bacterium
TCCCTGCCTGCATTATCATCATCGATAAGGCTGATGCCGCCGAGCGCAAGGGTATCTTTATGATTGATGCCAGCCATGACTTCGTTAAGGACGGCAACAAGAACCGCCTTCGTGAGCGGGACATCTACAAAATCGTCACCACATTCAATCAACAAATCACAGACGATCCCAAGTATGCCCGGTTTGTTCCCAATGATGAGATCAAGAAGAAAAACGAGTATAACCTGAATATCCCCCGTTATATCGACAGTTCTACGCCTGAAGATCTGCAGGACATTGATGCCCATCTGCATGGCGGTATTCCCGCAGCAGATGTAGATTCCATGGAGAAGTATTGGGTGCTTTTCCCCAGCTTGAAAAGCAAGTTGTTTTCTCAGATGCGGGAGGGCTATTATCAGCTGAACATTCCCAAAGAGGATATCCGCAATGTGGTCTATCATGACCCTGAGTTTTCTGCCTATGCCGAGCGCATCGATAATGCATTTGATGCATGGATGCAGATGGTGGATTATGGCCTCCGGAATATTGATGAGAATACGGAAGTCAAGCCCTATATTGTGGAACTATCGGAGCAGTTGATAGGATGCTTTCATGGCCTGGAGTTGGTGAATAAATACGATGTTTACGAAGTGCTGCTTTCTTACTGGCACGAAGTCATGGGTGACGATGTTTATCTTGTGTCAGTGGACGGCTACGGTGCTGCCCGGACATGGGAGAATATCATGGGCGAATATACCTCAGGCAAGAAGAAGGGTCAGGAAAGGGTGATTGGTTGGGAGGGCGTGTTGCTGCCCAAGGCGCTGATCGAGTCCGTGTTCTTTGCCCTTGAGCGCAAGAAAATCAATGAGGCACAGGCCATTGCCGAGGAGACCCAGAGCAGACTGGACGAGTTTGTGGAGGAGCAGACCGGCGATGACGGATATCTAAAAGAATACCTCAACGACAAGGACAAGGTGGACACTAAGGCAGTCGTCGCCCGTTTGAAGGTGCTGAAAAAGACTGATCCCAAGGGCGAAGAATATGCGGTATTGAAGCAGTTTGCGGATTTGACGGAGTCTCTTTCCAAGCAGAATAAGGCCGTCAAGGAAATGAACGCCGAACTGGAGGAAAAGGTTCGGGCAAAGTATGCTTTGCTGACCGATGATGAGATTCTGGACCTGTTGGTAAACCGCAAATGGTACGCTACCATCTTTGAAGGGATCAAGGCGCTGTATGTCACCACTTCCCATCAGATGACCAACCGTATTGTGGAACTGGTGGAGCGGTATGAGAAAACCCTGCCGGAACTGTCTGCTGCCGTTGCTGACTATGAGTCCAAAGTTAAAGCCCACCTGGAAAGGATGGGATTTGTGTGGTAAGTGGTCGAGTAAAATACAAAATCAAAGATGTTTTTGATTTGTCGGCAGGTGGAGATGTAGATAGAAATCACTTCTCAACTTATAAAACCAGCGAACACCGATATCCGATTTTTTCAAACTCCTTAGAAAATCACGGCCTATACGGCTATACTTCTAATCCGAGGTACTGTGCTAACTCAGTAACTATTACCGGCCGAGGGAGTGTCGGTCATGCAGAGTACAGGCAAGAAGCGTTTGATGCAATAATTCGTTTGCTTGTGCTTGAGCCAAAGGATAATCGTGTTTATCCACGCTTTGTTGCCGACTTCATCAATAACTGTGTTGGCTTTCCCTTGGAAAGTACGGGTGTTCCGCAACTCACAGCACCCCAAATCATGAACATTGAACTGGAACTTCCCCAATATGGCGAGCAGAAAGAGATTGCTGATTTGCTTACTGATGTGAACAGCCTGATTGCAATGCTTGAAAAGCAGCTTGCCAAGAAAAAGGCCATTAAGCGGGGCGCAATGCAGGAACTGTTGACCGGCAAACGCTGCCTGCCAGGATTTGCTGGGGAGTGGGTAAATACAAAAATAGGAAGTATAACGGAAGTGTATTCTGGAGGAACGCCAAACACCTCAGAGCCAGCCTTTTGGGGTGGGGAAATTCCTTGGATGAATTCAGGTGAATTGAACTCAAAAATCGTTAGACAAGTTCAAGGCCGCATTACTAAAGCAGGTATGGATAGTTCCAGCACTCATTTTATTCCTGCGGAATGTGTACTAATTGGATTGGCTGGACAGGGCAAAACTCGCGGAACCGCGGCGTTTAACACTTTTCCACTTTGCACGAATCAATCGATCGTTGCAATCTATCCTAATCCCAATAAGTTCGATTCTAAGTTTTTGTATTATAAAATGGATACGCAATACGACCAGCTTCGCGAGTTGTCCTCAGGAGATGGAGGCAGAGGAGGTCTTAACAAAAAGCTGATCCTCGATTATGAAGTTGTAATCCCCCAAAGTATAGATGAGCAAGCAGCGATTGCGACCATCTTAACAGAAATGGATTATGAAATTGAGAATCTGGAAATGAAATTGACTAAATACCGTCAGGTCAAGCAAGGCATGATGCAGCAACTTCTGACGGGCAAGATTTATTTGGAAAAATAAAGAAAGGCGACATATTATGGTTCAGATGGAAATAATATCTCGAGTTTTTAGAATCGTATTCGGAACATCTACAGGAACAGCATTTACAATTGAAGACCACGGTGTTCAGTTCTTGGTAACTGCAAAACATATTTTTAAGAGTGCAAATCATCCATCAACCGGAAAAATTGCATTATTGGTAGAAAAGAATTATCAAACATTTGATGTCGAAATCAGGTATCCAGCTGACCAAGAAATTGATATTGCTGTTATGAAGGTTACACCATATCAGCAATTAACACCAATGTTTGAAAACGAAAATACTACAAAAGGTCTTGCTTTAGGTCAGGATGTTTATTTTTTGGGTTTCCCTTATCAGTACGATCAACTGCTTAGTTCCATTCCGGGTGATAGTAAACCTTTGCCCTTTGTAAAGAAAGCCTGCTTATCGACAATTTTGACGGACAATAAGTCCATATTATTGCTTGATGGGCACAACAATCCTGGTTTTTCGGGTGGCCCTGTATGTTTCAAGGAGATAGGATCAGGAAAAAAAGCAATGGCAATTGCTGGCATTGTATCAGGATATAGGTTTGATAGGCAGTATGTTTTCGATGAGAATGACACGCAAACAAAATCCTATGTAAAAGATAATACTGGCATTATTATTGTGCATTGCATTTCCCATGCAAACAAAATCGCCAGCGAATGGGTTTGATTTCGAAAAGAATAAAACATTGGAGGTGTTTCCATGCCCAACATTGGCGACAGCGAGCGCAAAACGCAAAACCGTGTGGTCGAGTTCTTCCGAGATAAGCTGCACTATACATATCTGGGCAACCTGCATGACAGCGAAAACCACAATATCATGCAGGAGCGGCTGCATACCTGGCTGCTGAGACAAGGCTACTCCGAAAAGCTTGCATCCAATGCAGTGGATGCCTTGGTGAAGACCTCTGCCAATCTGCAGCAGGGCCTGTACCACGCCAACAAAGAGGTTTACAGTCTGCTGAAATACGGTGCCAAGGTCAAGGAGTCCGTGGAGCAGTCCCCCAAGACAGTTTATTTTATTGACTTTGAAGATGTCAGTAAAAACGACTTCTATATCGCGGAGGAAGTCACCATTGTAAGCAACAACACCAAGCGTCCGGATATCGTTCTTTATGTAAACGGCATCGCCCTTGCGGTGATCGAACTGAAAAAGAGCAGCGTATCCGTGTCCAACGGCATCCGGCAGAATCTGACCAACCAGAAATCGAATTTCATCGAAGATTTCTTTACTACCATTCAGTTCTGTATGGCCGGTAACGACAGTGAGGGCTTGCGCTATGGTACGCTGCTCACTCCAGAGAAGTATTATCTGGAGTGGAAAGATGACGGCTTTTCCGAGCATCAATCAGAACGCGATATTATGGACATTGATGTCGAAGAATATTGCAAGGGTATCCCCAGTAAGCTGGAAAAACAAATTTTTGCGCTGTTTTACAAAAAGCGCTTCCTTGATCTGATCCACAATTTTATAATCTTCGATAAGGGCATCAAAAAGGTTTGCCGTTATAATCAGTATTACGCCATCAAGCGGGCGCAGCACCGTTTAACGGACAAGAAATGCGGCGGCATCGTCTGGCATACTCAAGGCAGTGGCAAGAGCCTGACGATGGTATGGTTATCTAAGTGGATTCTGGAAAACAATCCCAATGCGCGTGTGTTGGTTGTTACGGATCGTGAAGAGCTGGACGAGCAGATTGAAAAGAATTATAAGGGTGTGGATGAAAATATCGTCCGTACCAAGAGCGGAAAGGATCTTCTTGAGCGTCTGAATGCTTTTGATGATCGCCTGCTGTGCTCTCTGGTACATAAATTCGGGAAACGTGGCAGCGACAGTTCGGAAACGGATTACGAAAAATACATTGAAGATCTGAAAAACGCCTTGCCCAAGGATTTTTCTGCAAAGGGCGATATCGTAGTTTTTGTGGATGAGTGTCACCGCACGCAGTCCGGCAAGCTCCACGAGGCTATGAAGGCGATCCTTCCCAATACAATATTTATTGGTTTCACAGGAACACCGCTTTTGAAGAAAGACAAAAAGACCAGCCTGGAAACTTTTGGCGGATATATTCATACCTACAAGTTTAATGAAGGCGTCCGGGACGGTGTTGTGCTGGATCTGCGGTATGAGGCCAGAGATGTGCCGCAGGGCATGACCTCTCAGGATAGAATCGACGCATGGTTTGAGGCAAAAACCGTTGGGTTGGCCCCCAGAGCAAAAGCAAAACTCAAAGCTTATTGGGGTAACCTGCAAAAGATTTTCTCCTCTCGCTCCCGCTTGGAGCAAATCGCCAATGATATCATCTTTGATTTTGCCACCAAGGCACGACTGATGGATGGAAACGGAAATGCTATCCTTGTGGCCGGTTCTGTGTATTCGGCATGCCGATACTATGAAATTTTCCAAAGCAAGGGTTTCCGGAAATGTGCGATTATTTCTTCTTATACGCCACAAGCCGGTGATTTAAGAACGGATACTGTCAGCGACGAGGAAGAAACCGAAACATATGAAAAATACAGCACTTATCTGAAAATGATCGGCGTTGACCCGTCGGAGGACAAGACGCAGATTGCCAAAAAAGTAGAAGCTTTTGAAGCGGAAGCAAAACGCAAGTTTGTGGACGAACCTGCAAACATGAAGCTGCTGATCGTAGTTGACAAGCTGCTTACCGGTTTCGATGCTCCCAGCTGTACCTACCTCTACATCGATAAGGCGATGCATGACCATGGCCTGTTCCAGGCGATCTGCCGAGTCAATCGTCTGGATGGCGAGAGCAAAGACTTTGGC
>DXUR01000235.1 GCA_019417795.1 Clostridiales bacterium
GTATCATTCGGGCGCGCGTGAAGTCGGGAATGGCAAACGCCAAGGCCAAGGGCGCGAAGATTGGAAGACCCACGCTGACCGCAGATGACATTCCGCCGATCTTCCTGCGGCATTATCCCGCGTATCGCAGTAAACAACTGAATTTGAGCGAGTTGGCAAGGGTATGCGATTTGAGCCGAACCACGGCTTATAAATACATTGATCTTTTGGAGGGGAGAACGGCATAATGGATATGGAAGAATTGAGCTATTTCATCTTTATGGAGGGGCAGGAGAAAAAAGCGAAACAAGAGAATGGAAAACGGGAGGCGTAATGCCTCCCGTTTGCTCTATTCATCCAAAAGATCAATTTCCGATGGGTCAAAATCATCTTCCAATGTGGCCTCATTTAGCCAAAACAGTTGATTGTTGTCCTTGTCGACTTTTCGTTTGAGCAAACCGGAATCCCATAATACACGCAATTGGTGCCCAACCCGCTGTTCGGGAACATCATCATCAAAGACTTTTATTAAGGCGCTAAACTGTTGAATGGATATTGGTCTGTCGACCGCTTCAGCAATAGTCATCAATTCATACCGAATAAGACTACTCGTAGCACCTGCTTCTGCATCGGCTTCAAATTCAACTTTTTTTCTCGCCCAATAACTCGTTGCGGGGATATTGTCTGATCTACTCATGATTAAATTCCTCCTGCATTTGTATCTTCTTTTCAATTAGGATTTTAGAAATTTCATCTACATACGATTTTTCCGCTGCAAGCCGCTGTTGTTCCCTTTTGGCCTTTTCTTCCTGCTCTATTCTTCTCTTTTCTTGCCCTTCTGGATCAATATTCTTATATTTTTTCTCAATAAACTCCCACGGAACATCGACATTCATAATTTTAAGCTGACTTCTGGCTTTTGGATACATAACGCCAATATCAATGAGGTCAGCAAGCGCCGCACTCATGGGATAAGTAAGCACCATTCCGCAGTCAGGACACTTATATACGGTTTGCTGCTGGCTGGCAATTCCGGCAGCAGCGCCGCCGACACCAAGTAAGACCGTCCCCACAGCACCTTTAAGATAATTGTAATTAACGCCGTTTGCCTGAGTATCGGTCATAACATTAGGACTTCCGCAAGCTGCACAACGATAGATTCCCATTTTTCCCTCACAATCAGTGCTGTATTTTAGCAATTTCCAATGCGTCGCTACATAGCTTCCTTACCGCCGCGACAAATGATGATAAACCGTGGGCTTTTTGATATTCCTTGATTTTCGCAATCAAAGCTTCATCGTTGTCAGTAAAGGTAACTAACTTACTCATAGCAAATACTCCTTTCCACCAAAATAGGAATTATGCCTCTTGCAATTATGCTATCTTACTTCCTTTTTGTCAAGCGAATTAGGAATTACAATTCCTATATAAAGCCGATAGGAGGAAGAAAAATGCTTGTTTTGGATATGCGGGAGATTGGAAACAAGCTATTGGCAATCCGTAAGCGCATGGGAATGACGCAAGTAGAGGTAGCGGAGGCGGCAGGATTATCGAGTCGAACCTACGCCGACATTGAACGCGGTACGGTTAATATGCGTGTGGAGACAATCTTGCGAATTTGTGATGCACTTCATATTACCCCCGATGAAGTGCTTACTAAGAGCGAATGTGAGCTGACAGCCCAGCAGGAAGAAATCTTTTCTCGCCTTAACGCTTGTTCCCCTAAGGATAGGGAAACGGCTCTTCGGCTGCTATCGGTCTATCTACAATCACTTTCTGAATAGGAGGTCTTTATTGTGGCAAAGGGACAAGGCCGCTCTTCAGGACAAGGGGTAAAGCTGCTCTATATCCGAGATTATCTCTATACCCATGCAACAAAAGAACACCCTAAGAACGCAAAGGACATTTCTAAATACTTAGCGTCTATGGGCGTTTCCGCATCGGTGAAAACGATCTATAACGATATTTTGCGCCTGCAAATAGATTTTGGCGTTCCAATAGAATACAATCCCTCAAAGTGGGGGTATTACATCACGCAGCCGCAATTTGAGCCGTATGAATTGCGTCTTTTGGTCGATTGCGTTCAGTCAGCAAAGTTCTTGACCGAGAATATGGCTGTGCAGTTGACGAAGAAGATTAAGCAGTTGGCTGATGTTTATACGAAGGATTCTCTAAATCGTCAGGCGTATGTGTCAAACCGCGTCCGCAACATGAATGAGGAAGCAATGCGGGGCTTAGATTGCATTTATGAGGCGATTTCAAGGGATAAAAAGATTAGCTTCCGCTATTTCAAATATACCCCCAGCAGAGATAAACCCAAGCAATATACAAAGCACAATGGCAGCTCTGTCATTACGGTCAGCCCATATCTTGTAGTGTGGGATGGGGAGCGTCATGTTCTTATTGCGTATACCGAGCATGAGGGTAACCCTGCAATAACACCGATATGTGCTGACCGCATAGAGCAGGTAATGGTATTAGATGAGCCAAGAGGAGGCAAAGATACCATTCGTGAATCGGGCTTGTTGGAGTTCAAGTTTAGGCCATTCGGTATAGGAATGTTCAGCGAGGGGATAACAACCGTGCAATTGCTCGCTCATAATAACTGCGCGACTGATATTGTGGAAAAGTTTGGAACAGACATTGCTATGATTCCCTATGACGAATCGCATTTCACTGTAAGTCTGCAAGTAGAATTGACGCCGTTATTCTATAATTGGTTGTCATTTTACCCAGGAAGAATAAAAGCGCTAAGCCCGCCGCAGGCTATCGAAACTATGCAGGCACTCACAATTGCGCTTGCCGATTCTTACGATGTCTTTTCCAACAAGATGCTTCTAAACTTCCTGTTAGCGGGTATGGTAGGAGGCGAAAAGGAATTGTTGGACAATCAAAATTTGCCATTATAAATGGGAAGATGTAAAAACATCTTCCCATTTTCTTCATTGTCGCTTCTGGATGTTAAAAGATGTTCGACGATGTTCCGTTATGCTCCCCGTCGTATCTTCTGCTTTGATCGGCTCATATTTTCCAACGGTGAGAGCCGATCAAAGTTATTGGCAATGTCCGCGTCGTAGATATTGCAATAGTGCCTTGTCATTTTCAGCGTGGAATGTCCCAACAGCTTTTGCAGCATAAATGCGTCGCCGCCGCAGTCGATCAGGTATTTGCGGGCGAATGTGTGTCGAAACAGGTGGATAGAAGTCTTTTCGACTCCCCTGTTATGGTTGTACCGTTCGATAGCGAGCCTTAAAGCATTGGCTGTCAGCATCCCGCCGTATTCATCACAGAAAAGATAGTCGCTGTCTTTCCCACCACGCACTTTGAGATAGTCCCGCAGGATACGCAACATTTGACTACACAGCGGGACGACCTGAACCTTGTGCGTCTTCGTATGCCTGAATACAATTCTGCTACTGGATAGATCAACGTCTCGGTTCTGTATGTTGCGGACAGTAGAGGCACGGCAACCGCTATTCAACAGAAAATTGACGATGACCCAATTCCGATATTCGCAAAATGTTCCGTTCGCTTTTGGCTTTTCCAACAGCAGTAGCAATTCTTCATCGGTGTAGGTTTCTTTCACCGTCTCCACCTGTTTATAGTTCGGCACAGTCAATGTTGTGTAGCCCTGCTGTCTGCTCCAATTCATAAAGGTTTTGAACACGCGGACATAACTGCTGATGGAGTTTGTTGCCAACCCGCTTTCCCTCATTGAAACGATCATACCGTCAATGTCGGCTTGTGTCAGGTTGGAAAACGCTCGATCAATATCAATGTGTCTGCTGATAGACTTAAAGTGTGAGCGGTAGTTTGCTATTGTCTTTTCGGTGTAGCCTTTTGCGGTTTGTGCTACCACGAAATCCTCGAATACTCCTTTTACGGACACACCGATTTTCGATGCTATTGCGATTTTCTTCGCCATAATAAGACCTCCTGCGTTCCCTGAATTTGGTAGAAAACGCAGGAGGTCTAAATCCTTTGAGGAGAATAACAAAAGCCCTTGAAACCGTAGAGATTTCAAGGGTTTTGGTGCCTCGTCGGGGATTCGAACCCCGGACACCCTGCTTAAAAGGCAGGTGCTCTGCCAACTGAGCTAACGAAGCATATTCTATTCCAAACCACCGAAGCGGTAAAAATCTGGCAGGGATGGCTGGACTCGAACCAGCGAATGAGGGAGTCAAAGTCCCTTGCCTTACCGCTTGGCTACACCCCTATTGGGAAGAGAGGGCTGGGGCCAAATCCCATCCCTCTCTTTTTGTGGGGTGGGTAAAGGGACTCGAACCCTCGACACCCGGAACCACAATCCGGTGCTCTAACCAACTGAGCTACACCCACCACATATTCTGTATCCGTGCGATATTTGCTGCTTTGCTGAGGGGCGCCTTGTAAATGGTACGCCAGGAGGGATTCGAACCCCCGGCCTACTGCTTAGAAGGCAGTTGCTCTATCCAACTGAGCTACTGGCGCGAATTGAATGGAGCAGGTGACGGGAATCGAACCCGCATCCCCAGCTTGGAAGGCTGGTGCCCTAGCCATTGTGCTACACCTGCATGCGCCCTCCGCAAAAATCGTCAGCTCTGTTATAATAGCATCAGTGTCCCGTTTTGTCAACGTTTTTTCAGAATTTTTCTGCACTTTTTTATGTTATCTGAGTAGAGCACGCAAAAGCCTTGCACCGTCAGCACTTTCCGGCCGCGCGAACGCGCCGCACAGCCGCTCGGGATGCCACTGCACGGCAAAGACGGGGAGCGTCCTGTGGCTGACGGCCTCGACCGTGCCGTCCTCCGCGCAGGCGAAGACCTGAAGCCCCGTCCCCAGCCGCCAGACGGCCTGATGGTGTGCACTGTTGACCGTGCAGCGCGTGCCGTACAGCTCGCGCAGAAGGCCCGGCGCGGTGTTGATGGCATGCAGCCGGTCAACGCCGTCAATTTGACTGTGGCCCTCGATGTGCTGACGCAGCGTGCCGCCAAAATAGACGTTGAGGACTTGCAGCCCGCGGCAGATGCCGATGACAGGCTTTCCCGCGCACAGGAAGTTGTCAATCAGCGTGAGCTCACGCGCGTCGCGTGCTTCGTCGAGATCTTCCGAGCCGTTCAGCGCTTGACCGTAAAAGCGCGGGTGCATGTCGCCCCCGCCGGGCAGCAGCAAAACGTCCGCGTTCTCCGGCGTTTCGGCGAGCGGCGCACCGACCAGCGCGAGCGCATTTACGTAATTTTTCAGGCGTACCGATAAATAGACAGTCTTCATACGCACAGAATATGCCCAGAATGCGAAAAAAGACCTTGCAAGACGCAAAAAGTTATGGCATAATAGTTTGGCTGATAACAGCGAACTGAATA
>DXUR01000236.1 GCA_019417795.1 Clostridiales bacterium
AAGCAGGACTATGACCTGATTGTGCTGGATGTAAATTTGCCGGACGGGAACGGTTTTGACTTCTGTCGGGAGGTAAAAGAACGCCGCCCCGATACCGCTATTATTTTTCTGACCGCAAATGATATGGAAAGCGATATGCTCAAAGGGTATGAACTGGGCGCAGAGGATTATGTGACAAAGCCTTTCCCTATGAGCGTCTTTCAAAAGAAATTGGCGGTAGTGCTGGGTAGGCTGACAAAACAATATGGTGGTGATACTTATGAGGATGGCACACTGACTATCAATTTTTCAGAAATGAGTGCTACTCTATCAGGAAAGCCCCTTGCATTCACACCACTGGAATATCGACTTTTGAAAATCCTTATGAAAAATCCACAGATTGTTTTGACACGGCAAGTCTTGTTGGAAAAGCTGTGGGACGCAGACGGAAATTTTGTGGATGAACACGCTCTGACTGCGGCTATCAGCCGGGTACGAAACAAAATCGAAACACCCGACCGTCAGTACATCAAAACGGTATATGGTATGGGCTATATGTGGATCGGAGGGGCGCTGAAATGAATGTGCGAAAACTTTCCGTCAACAAAGCCTGTATCTTTTTAGCTGTTCTCCTGCTGGCGGCAATGGTAACGGTTTCAGTGGCTTTATATGCGTTGACCCAAGATATAACCGCTGTTTGGTATGTACTATTGTTCGGCATCTTTGTGCTGTTTTGCTCTATTTGTTTTATGGTGCTGGTTCGCCGCAAATTGGCGATGTTCTCCGATGCTTTTTGCAGTTTGATGGATGATATGTTGTCCGGGAATATGCAGCCGAAACAGACTGTGGAAGAAGAAAGTCTTTTCTATAAAATTGAATATCGGTTGAACCGTTTGTATGAAGTCATGCAGGAAAACAAAAACAGCATTGCACAAGAGCGGGCTGACTTGCAAGAACTGATTTCCGATATTTCCCATCAGGTCAAGACCCCTATTGCGAACTTGAAAATGATTAACAGCACCCTGCTTGAAAATGAAGTCCCTGTGCAAAAGCAAAAAGAGTTTCTTACAGCACAGGCCAGCCAGCTTGATAAACTGGATTTTCTCATGCAGGCTATGATTAAAACCTCGCGTCTGGAAACAGGTGTCATTTCTCTGGAAAAGAAAAGCCAGCCGCTTTATGACACGCTTGCCGCCGCATTGGGAGATATCCTTCTGAACGCCGAGAAAAAACAGATTAATGTTCAAGTGGACTGCCCGGAGAGCTTGATCGTTTCTCATGACAGAAAATGGACAGGTGAAGCGCTGTTCAACATTTTGGATAATGCGGTGAAATATACGCCGGAGGGCGGTCAAATCCGGGTTTCGGTTGAAAGTTGGGAAATGTATGTGAAAATTGACATTGCTGATACAGGCATTGGCATCTCAGAACAGCATCAGGGGGCAATTTTCAAGCGGTTCTATCGGGAGGACATCGTACATGATGTAGATGGAATTGGTATTGGTCTGTATCTGGCTCGTGAGATCGTAACCTTGCAAGGCGGTTATATTCGGGTAACATCCGAGGTTGGGAAGGGGTCAACCTTTTCTGTTTTCCTTTTTCGAGAACAGAGTAAGTACGCCGAAGAATAAATATCACAGGCTTATGACATTTAGAACCGAATTGTCCAGAAATAATTTATAGCTCGTGACATTCCTGTGAGGTTTGGTCGTTATAATGGGCTTAACGAAAGAAAGGATGGTGTTCTTTATGAGCATTTTGCAAACAACTGAACTAAAAAAATATTATGGTTCAAAGCCCAATATTACGAAAGCACTGGATGGCGTGACCCTCTCCATTGAGGATGGGGAGTTCGTGGCTATTGTTGGTACTTCTGGCAGTGGAAAATCCACACTTCTGAATATGATGGGAGGATTGGATACGCCAACTTCCGGCAGTATCAAAGTAAAAGGAAAAGAATTGTCGAAATTCAAGGATGAACAGCTTACCATCTTCCGCAGACGCAACATCGGTTTTATCTTTCAGAATTACAACCTTGTTCCTGTGCTGAATGTCTATGAAAATATTGTTTTGCCGGTGGAACTGGATGGTGATACCGTTGATAAGCATTTCATGAATGAGGTCGTGAAAATGCTGGCGCTCGATGGAAAGCTGAACAGTATGCCTAATAATCTGTCTGGTGGTCAGCAACAGCGTGTAGCGATTGCCCGCGCCCTTGTTTCCAAACCGGCCATCATCCTTGCTGACGAACCTACCGGAAACCTTGACAGCAGAACCAGCAGCGATGTATTGGGTCTTTTGAAAATGACCAGCCAGAAATTTCATCAGACCATTGTGATGATTACTCATAACAATGAGATTGCTCAGCTTGCCGACCGCATTATTCGTATTGAGGACGGCCGGATTTCCGAGTAAAGGGGGCGAAAACATGACAGATATTTTATTTGGGAATAACAACAGACCTGTCCTGAAACTTCTGGCAAAGCGCTCGTTGAAAGCTCAAAAAAATACGATTGCGGTATTGGCAATCATGCTTGCTACGTTGCTTTTTACCAGTTTGTTTACGATTGCCATTAGCTTGCAGACTGCTATGCAGGAAAGTAATATGAGGACAACCGGCACTTCTGCCCATGCTGGTATCAAGCGTTTATCCTGGGAAGAATATGAGAAGCTATCATCGGATACAGGAATAAAAGACATCGGATATTCAATTATCATAGGAAATGCCGTGGGCGATGATTTCAATAAGACGCCGACGGAACTGCGATATGGTGATGAAACTTATTCGGAACTGACCTTTAATACTCCTGATACCGGACATCTGCCGGAACAAAAAAATGAGATCGCCACCAGTCGTATTGTTCTGGATGCGATGGGACTGCCGGATAAAGTCGGCACACAAATGGAGTTGACCTTTACAACCGATACGGATACATTTACCGATACCTTTACGCTTTGCGGCATTTGGGATGGGGATGCTGTGGCGTACCGTCAAACAATGCTATTATCCAAAGCATATACGGAACAGGTAGCTCCGGTCATCCACGGGGAAACGGACGGAACAACCCCACCTGTGGGAACCGGTTATATTGATGCTGTTATGATGATGCCTACGGCATGGAATATTGAAAAGCAGGCATTAGATGTGACTTCCGAATATGGTTTAGATGAACGGGTAAGTATTAACGACGCTTACGGAATGGCAACGGTCAATCTTTCTTCCATGCTGCCCCTTGTGGCCGGTATTGCGATTATCTTTATCGCAGGTTATCTTCTAATCTACAATGTGTTTTATATTTCTATCGCACAGGATATTCGGTTTTATGGAATGTTGAAAACACTGGGAACCACCGCAAGACAAATAAGGAAAATCGTTTATAGAAAAGCAATTAAGCTATCTCTTATGGGTATTCCTATTGGACTATTGTTGGGATGGCCGATTGGTCGGTTGTTGCTGCCTGCGATTGTAAATATGCTAACTGATGATATAAGGATCGTTACTACGGTAAATCCATTGATCTTTTTGGTGGCGATTGTCTTTTCCGCAATTACAGTTTTCATTAGCTGTCAAAAACCTGCGATATTGGCGGCTAAAGTTTCTCCGATGGAGGCACTGCACTATATTGAACAGACTGGTGGAAAGAAAAAGCAGCGGCGCAGTAAGCATATCAGCACAATGATGATGGCAAAGAACAATCTGACTCGAAACAAGAAAAAAGTAATGATCGTTACTTTGTCTTTTGCCCTTAGTATTGTTCTCTTGAATAGCGTTTATACCTATGTGACCTCCTTTGACTTTGATAAGTTTGTGGCTGATTTCAGCCTTACAGATTTTACAGTTTCCGATACAACAGTAATTAACAATTATGCGCCATATAACACAGCGAATGTAAGCCAAGATTTTATTAGCCAGGCAGAAAGTTTGAATGGTCTTGAAGATATAGGAAATATCTACTTATGGACTTCCAAACAGCCGCTTTCTGAAAACGACCTCGCCCGATTACAGGAACTCTCTGCTTGTTCCAGTGATATTGCAAATGAACTGGAAAATTATAGGGTTCGACAGGAACATGGTGTGAATGTATATGGCTTGGATGATTTTCCGGCAGAATATGTACAGGTGTTAGACGGTGAACTAAACACGGAACAGTGGAAAGCCGGAACCGGCGTGTATGTAACTCCATTGCGAATGATGGGTGATGGTTCTCTTTGCTTGTATAAACCGGGCGATCAAATTAGCGTGACACAGCTTGATGGTACAAATAAAGTGTATGATGTGCTGGCTGTGGTAAGTATTCCAAGCGCATTACAAACTCCTTTGCAGGTAGACATGGGATTGGACTATATTTTCCCAACCAATGAACTTTTGGGAAATATGGTATCCGCCGACCAGCCGGCCATGAAAACAATCTTCAATGTGGATGAAGAACACCAGCTTGCCACAGAAAACTGGCTGAAAAATTACACTACGAATACGGACATTGCTTTGGATTATCTTTCAAAAGTGACCCTACGGCAGACCTTTGACGGGATGATCAATATGTACCGTCTTGTGGGCGGTGCTCTTTGTGCGATATTGGCTCTGATCGGCATACTGAACTTTATTAACTCCATGACAACATCTATCTTGTCTCGGTATGGAGAAATTGCAATGCTGCAATCGGTAGGTATGACAGGACGGCAGGTTAAGCAAATGTTGATATATGAGGGGATTGGTTATTCTATTTTGGGTCTTTTAGGTTCTCTGATACTTTCCGTTATAGCAAGTCTAACGGTGGTTCGGATGATGGGTGCAGAATTAGCCTATTTTACATGGCATTTTACTCTGATTCCGGTATTTCTCTGTATTATCCCTCTGATCCTCATTACAGCCATTGTTCCTTTGGTTTGCTATAACAAAATGGCACAAAAAACGGTGGTAGAGCGGCTACGCCTTGCTGAATAAAATACGCAGACACGAAACGGTCATCCGAAAGGGTGGCCGTTTTCAAATATCACAAAAATGTGAGATTTCACCCCGTAAAAGATGCCTCATGGTGACATTTCCGTGATGATTGTCTGATAAGATTTGAACTAGAAGAATAAAGAAAATGCCGCACGACGGCAAAAGAAAAAAAGCCGTCGTACAGCAGACATATCCGCGCGCCCATTTTGAACCGGCGGCTTTTGAGAAAATCAAGGCCGCCGGTTCATTTTGCTTATCAAAGCGTTTCATCGTCCGTATGGCGGCCACTAGGAGGATGCCGCCATGCGCCTGATATTCTATCGAACGCCTAGCTTTGAACTGTCAAAAAAAGCCTTGCTCCCGCACAGGGTCAGCAGGGCTTTTACTATGTACTATA
>DXUR01000237.1 GCA_019417795.1 Clostridiales bacterium
ATTGAACACTGCGCCGATCATGATGATTGCCATCAGGTTTTGGGAGCCTGTGCCGATGCAGCGGACGTATCGGTTCTGGGCGAATGCGGTGGAGATGGGCACCAGTGTGTTCTCAATGAACTGCCCGATGGGATTTTTCTTTGTCTCCGTCATGGGAAGATTCCTCCTTCTTTCTTGAAACGAACGTTTTGGGAAGGTAGCAGCTCTGCAGATTCGCTTTTCCTCCTTGCACCAAAAGTATATCACATCCGGCATTTGATTTGGTTACAAGCACAGCTCCAGCCTTTCAGGGTGGCCGTTTCCATTTCACGTTTTGAAAAGCAGAAAAACATTTTTGCTGGTTTTTGTGCAATTTGACCGCACGAAACCCAGCGCCCCGGGAAGCCAAATGCTCCCGGGGCGCTGGGTTTTCTGTGGCTCAGCCGTTCACCTGACGGGGGTATTCAGGCCCGTGGACAGCATGCCGTTTTTCAGTTGACAGGAACCCAGGCTGCAGGGTCTACCAGATCCCACATCTTGGCGGCATCTTGGCCGAAGTAACCCACGCTGTCGTAGGTCACGCTGGCCACATGGCCGCCGATCAGCAGGCCTTCCACCATGATATTTTCACCCCATCCGAAGAAGGTGAACAGGCACTTGCCGCCGTCGGCAGTGGTGTAGACGTTCACCGTCACGTCATCGCCGATGGGGAACCAGTTGACATGGATCTGCTGAGTCAGGGTGTACTCAGCAGGGATCTCGCCGGTGAAGGGAATCTCGGCATAGCCCATCACCTTCTGCATGTACAGGTCGCAGGTCTCCATCCAGGTCATGGAAGAGGTGCCCTCCATGCCGGCGCCGAAGCCGTGGCCGTTCAGACCGTAGACATGGAGTTCGGGGTCCAGGCCCAGCGCATAGGCCTGCTTGAACATTTCCAGGCTGCCTTCCCACTGGTCGTCAGCGCCCACAGCGATGAACATGTGGGGCAGGTTGGGGTTCTCCGTTTCGAGAGGGCCGCCTGAGTAGATCAGATGGGCCACATCCACATCGCTGTTGACTGCGTCCACGGCGTCGCAGACGTAGTCGGGGTCAAAATGGTTGGGGGTGATGCTGCCGTAGAACTTCTCCAGCATGGTGCGGATGTTGCCGCCGCTGCCCGAATAGCCGGACACGGCCAGCATGGAATTATCCAGGTCAATGCCCCACGATTCGGCATTGTATTTGATCACGCGGACAGCCCGCTGCATGTCCATAACGATGTCATCGTTGTTATAGGGGGCCACCCGGCGCTGGAGCAAAAAGCAGTTGTAGCCCAGCTTGTTGAATTCGGGGCAGACGGCATAGGCTTCCACCGGGTTGCTGCGGCTGGTGTTGCCGCCGCCGGAGGTAACAAGGATGGTACCCTTGGCCGAACTGGGGTCGTCCAGCAGGTAAGGAATCAGGATAGGCTGGAAGTCGGCGTTATCGTATACGGCCTCGCCTTCATAGTTCACCAGAGGGAACTGCAGGTCGCTGGCCGGGGTGGTGACGGGCATATCGTCGCCCCACAGGTAGATCACTTCGCCGTTGATGCCGTCGCTGTAAGGCTTGAGCTGATGGTCAGCCAGGGCGGCAATGGCATCACGGGCTTTCAGGATCTGCTGTTTGTTAGCGTCGGTCAGGGATTCGGGATGAAGGCCCATCATGACGGTGCCTGCGCTCTGGGCCGCATCCCAGGCGTCTTGGGTGTACAGGGTGGGATAGTTGCGGACCATCTTGTAGTTGTAAACCTGGGTTTCCCACTCAGCCTGCCAGTAGTTGGGGTCGGATTCAGACAGGGTGTTGATTTTGTAAGGGGCCTGACTGTCGAAATGCCGGGGGATCTGGATGCCCAGCCAGTCCAGGATCTGGGCGCAGTTTTCGCTGGAATCCACCGACTGGGCAGAGGGGGCAGACATACCCCCGGGGCTGACCGCAAAGGCGGACGCCGGGATACCCATCATCAGCCCGACTGCCAGGACGCTTGCCACCATGGTTTTGACGCTCTTGTTTTTCATAACAATCCTCCTTGTATCTGAGATTTGCATACCACAAGTCATGCAGGGCCGAAAACCATCACCTCCCGCAGGTTTCCCGAAGCCGTTTTTTCACACGGCCGATTTGCAGTTCACTCGCCTTTGGCCCATCATGCCACAGGCTGCCAGTTGTTCTGGTCAGCGGCATTGTAGATGGCCTGGGCGTCATTGGTCATAAAACCGGACTGGTCATAGGTGACGGTAATGATGCCGTCGTTCAGCACGCCTTCCACCACCTGCTGCTGGTCAAAGGCCACAAACGTCATATACACTTTGGTCTTTGCATCGTCCACGGCGCAGGTCACATCTGCCTTGCCGAAACCGCCCTCAAAGGTATACTGCTGCACCTGGGTATAGCCCTCGGGGATTTCTGCCGCCTCGCCGACGCCGGCCTCACCGCGACCCATCACCAGGTCAATGAAGGTATCTGCCATAGGAATCCAATAGGTGGAAGTAGTGCCTTGCAGGCCGGCACCAAAGCCGTGGCCTACCTCGGCAAAGGTGTGAACTTCCACCACTGTCTTGCCCCGGACCGAATTGGCCAGAGTCCAAATGTCGGGCATGGCGCCGGTGGCGTCGTTTTCACCCACAGCCAGGAACATGGCGGGCAAATTGGGATTTTCGGTGACCAGGCCCGCGTAGTCGCTGGTATGCTCTCCGTCATACTGGGGGCCGTACAGGGGGCAGACCACGTCCAGATCAGCGCTCATCTGATCCACTGCGTCGGAGGCATAATCTGCATCATACAGGGTGGGCTGAACATCGCCATACAGGTTGGCCACTTCTCCCAGGATGGTGCCCGAACCGCCCGAGAATCCGCTGGCGGCGATACAGTCCATACCGCCCAGCCCCAGGCTGTCGGCATTATATCGCAGATACCGGACAGCCCGCTGAATATCCAGCCAGGTATCTTCCTGGCTGTAGGGGGCCACCCGTCGCTGGAGCACATAGGCGTTGTAGCCCAAATCCTGGAAGGCCTCGGCGATGGGATAGCCTTCCATGGCGTTGCCGCGGGAAGAATAACCGCCGCCAGCAATCACAATCATATTGCCCTTGGCTGCCAACTGGTCCTCCACCAGATAGGGCACCAGGAAGGGTTTCGTATCGGCGTTGTCATAGCTCTCGGCGGTAAAGTCGGACACCTCCACCGTCTCGGCTGTGGCCGGGGCATCCCCCCAGATGTACCCCATACAGTCGGCTGCCGGTGCATCCTGAACCAGCGCTTCCCGCTGGGCCACCGCATTGTCAATCATACTCTTGGAGACATCGTCGATGTTGTCCGGGTCGATGTTCAGCAGGGTGTTGGCCGTTGCGGTATAGGCATCCCAGCTTTCAGCCTGATAGGCCGTGGGCACGTTGCGGATCAACTTGTAGTTATAGAGTTCTGTTTCCAGGGCTTTCTGGTAGTAATCGGGGTCGCTTGGGTCCAGATCCAGGGTCTGGACCGGCATATCGTGATAGGTTTCGACCGGGCCCTCCGTTGTTTCCTCGCTGGACGCTGCAGCCGAGGATACAGCCTGCGACGACACAGCACTGGAGGTGGTGTTGCCCTGCTGGCACCCACTCATCGACAGCAGCAGGGCTGCCAGCAGGCACCCGGACAAAAGTCGTTTGTTCCATTTTCTCATCTGATTGATCTCCTTTCTTTGCAATCCGCTCATCTGTTTTTTCTTCCAAACACATCGACTGTGGAAAGACGGCTTTTCACTTCCGCAATTTCAGCATCTTGCACCAAAATTATAACATGTATGGAATACAATTTGGCTTCAAATGCATTTGCTCTGTTTCAGGAGCTGATTTTCTTTTTCAGTTTTTGAAAGATCGAAAAAAGTTTCAGCCGTTTTTTGTGCAGACCGCAAAAAAGACCGCAGTGCGCTATGCGCAACTGCGGTCTTTAAAATGGTATTTCTTATTGAAATGCTTTGTCGTAGGCTCGCAAATACCCCATCAGAATCAGGTCGTTGGCCATCAGCGCCGCATATTTGCCCACATCATTGCGATTGGTCGTGCCGCACTGGAGGATGAAGTCTGCGGTGTTGAGATAGGGGCTGGCCAGGTTTTGGGTGATGATCAGCATCTTGCACCCGCTGGACAGGATAGCGTTGCAGATGTCGGGGTATCGGGTCAGATAGCTGCCGCCCACACTGCAGATGATGGCAAAGTCCTTTTCGGTTAGGCTGCGGGCGCATTCCAGCTGGGTGGCATAGTCCATGAACAGCTCCACATAGCGGCCCATCATCATCATTTTGCTCTGGAAGTAGTGGCCGATGTCCCACAGGAAGTGGTGAGAGAAGTAGGCGGCTTTGCCGCAGTCGTGGAGCGTCTTGACAATGTCGGGGATCACCTGGGCATTTTCGGGGGCAATGGTGGTGTAGATATTGCCGATCAGAGCGTCCCTGTAGGCGCTGATGGCAGTTTCTTGGTTGTTGTGGAGCATAGTATAGAACTGGCGGGAATAGTCGGTCCGCATGGTAAAATCCCGTTCCATCCAGGACTGAAACTCCTTGAAATTGTCCATGCCCAGAAACCGACAAAAGCGGGAGATGGATGCGTTGGAAGTATAACACAGGTCTGCGATCTGGCTGAGGGTCAGCCCCTTCAGCTGGGAGTAATTCCGCAGCAGTGCCACTGCTATGTCGTAGTTTGCGTCCCGTTCCGGCGCCGAGCTCACATAGCTGAGCAGACGGTCCAACAGGGAGCCCATCATTTTTACATCATTCATCCCTACAGCCCTCCCTGCACCATTTGTTCCAAGCGGATTTATTGTAACACACCCGTCAGTATTCTGTCAAACCCAAACTTTCCCGGGATGCAGGCCGTCAAATCCAGCATGACCACCGGTCGACAAAATCCAGATTCAGCTTTACAGTATCCGTCAAGCAAAGGCTGATGAAGGCAGACCACAAGTTCTACAAGGCCCACGGCATCTATGATTTCCCCCAGAAGCAGAAAAAGCGGATTCTCCAGATGAAGCTGGTGGGGGCCATCTTGACTGTCTCCCTTCTCTCCAGAAAAAGATGAAGGGACAAATAAACCAGTACATCATCGGGTCCCATGAAAAAGTGATCCAAGAAATCACTATCGCTGCCTCAGAGGCATTATCAGAGGCATTATAAAAACACCTCGTTCAAGCAAACAGCCTGCCGGTCCAATATGACTGGCAGGCTGTTTGCTTTGCCCGAAAACTCAGGCCTTGTAATAAGTTTGCCTGGGGCTGCCCGGGCGATCCGGGATCGTCATCTTCAGTTTGCTTGTTTCCACCAGCGGCAGTACATACT
>DXUR01000238.1 GCA_019417795.1 Clostridiales bacterium
TGCCTGCACAGCGTAGGCGTGTACCACCGTCATGTGATGGGTGATGGTTACCAGCTCAATGCGTTCCTGATCAAGGGCGCGCTGTTCGCGGGTTTGATGGTTTGCGCGTTGAATTCCATTCTCAACGTGTATGTGCCTCTGGTGACCACTGGATTGGCGCTGCTGTGCGCGTTGCTGGTCACCATTGTCGAACGTTTCATCATTCGTCAGTGCGTGCTGTTCAGCCGTGAGAAGGGCGCGTATTCGTATGGCACCGTGCTGGTTGGCTCTCCCGAGGGCATTGAACGCGCCTTGGAGTTCCTGAGCAAGAAAAGCCAGCTGAACTACCACGCCGTTGCGGTGTGCCCGATTGGGTTGAACGAGAAGACCGGTCTTGTGGAGGCCGTCGCTGCGCCCGATGGGTTCAAACAGCGGATTCATGAGATCAGCGGCAGGGACATCGTGACGCTGCCGTATTGTAAGAATTTCGCCGAACGTGCCGTGGCCATGGGCGTGCAGACGGTGATGGTAACGGATGTGATGCACCGGTTCTCGGACAATTTCAACACGTTTGTGCTGGACGTGGAGGCCATGAACTTGGAAGTGGCGTTGATTACCTCCGCGGTGGATGTGAGCGGCCATGAGACCAACATCCGTGTGATTCAGGGTTCCACGGTGATGACCATCAGCCTGCCGCAGTATTCGCCGTGGGCCATGTTCAAGAAGCGTGTGTTCGATATTGTGGTGTCGCTGGTGGCATTGGTTGGCACCGCGATTATTACCATCCCGGTGGCCATTGCCATCAAGGTGACCGATAGAGGGCCTATTTTCTACACTCAGACCCGTGTGGGTCGCCGTGGCAAGCCGTTCAAGATGATTAAGTTCCGTTCCATGGTGGTGAACGCGGACAAGATGAAGGCCGAGCTGGCTGAGGAGAGTGGCCAGAAGGGGCGGTTCATTTTCAAGATGAAGAACGACCCGAGAATTACGCCGGTAGGTAAGTTCATCCGCAAGTTCTCCATCGACGAGTTCCCGCAGTTCCTGAACGTGCTCAAGGGCGACATGAGCGTGGTGGGGCCGCGCCCGCCGCTGCCTGAGGAAGTGGCCCAGTACAACCAGACGTATGCCACTCGCATGCTGGTGAAGCCTGGTATCACCGGCCCGTGGCAGGTATCCGGCAGATCCAACCTGAGTGAGGAGGAATCCGAGGCTCTGGACGTTACCTACGTGCAGAATTGGTCCATGTTAGGGGACATCGTGTTGCTTTTCCGCACAGTCGGTGCGGTGCTTACCCATAAAGGGGCGTACTGAGTTGAGGGATACAGATACACATGGTTTGCGTAGGAATGTAGTCAACTCGCCAATAATTGTGTTTCGGGGATGAACAAGCAGAAGGGAAACTGTGCATACGATGTGCGGTAGTGATGTGCGGCATCATGATGAAGGAGCTGACGGCAGTCGTCAACAAGAACCGATTCGTGTAGCTCAGATCGTCGGCAAAATGGTTGGCGGTGGCGTGGAGTCTGTAGTGATGAACTACTACCGCCACATTGATCGCAGCAAGGTGCAGTTTGACTTCCTTGTTGATGAGGATTCCACGCGTGTTCCCGAAGAGGAAATCACCGCTTTGGGAGGCCGTGTATTCCGTATACCGCCGTACCAGCATCCGATTCGCTACCGCCGTGAGCTCATTCGCCTGATGCGTGAACAGCAGTGGCCGATTGTGCACAGCAACATCAACACGTTGAGTGTGTTCCCATTGTCAGCAGCGGAGAAGGTTGGTGTGCCTGTTCGCATCGCACATTCTCACTCAACTATGGGCAAAGGTGAGTTTGCGAAGAACGTAATGAAGCTCGCGTTGCGCCCGTTCGCAAATGTATACCCGACAGTACGATTCGCGTGTAGTCATTACGCAGGGGAGTGGTTGTTTGGCAAGAATGCGGATTTTACAGTAATCCCCAATGGTATTGAATTGGATAAATTCCGGTTTGATTCTGTGATTCGTCAAGAAGCTCGCAAAGAACTTGGGATTGCAGAAGATACATTCCTAATTGGTCACGTCGGGCGTTTTATGCCGCAGAAGAATCAAGCTTTTCTAGTGGATGTGCTTGCGGATGTACTTCCCGGCAAGCCCAATGCAATGATTGCCTTTGTGGGTGATGGACCAGATATGCCTGCTGTACAGCAGCATGCTGAAGAGCTCGGTATTGTCGATCATATATTGTTCCTTGGGCAACGTTCTGATGTGAATCGTTTGTACCAGGCTTTTGATGTATTTTGTCTTCCTAGTCTTTATGAGGGCTTGGGCATGGTCGCAGTGGAGGCTCAGGTAGCTAACCTTCCTTGTTTGCTGAGTGATGCTGTTCCGCTAGAGGCAGATGTCACAGGTAAATCCATTTTCTTACCTATTGCTGGTGCGAAGCTTTGGAGCGAGGCGCTCTCTCATTCAGAGTCTTCAAGTCGTTCTCGGATGATGGATGATATCGCTGGAGACTACGATATTCAAAAATGCGCCAAGCAGCTGATGCAAAGATATGAATCGCTTGTTGGTATTGAAAAGGAATAGGAGCGAGAGCCTATGAGTTCCCATGTCGCTGTTGTCACTTCTGGCTATTTGCCTGTTCCCAATGTTCTCGGCGGCGCTGTTGAAGCGTTGGACATGATGATGGTTCGGGAGAATGAGAAGACACCGAATTTCGAGTTCACAGTTTTCTCTTCCTGGGCGCCTGGTGTTGACGAAATCGTTCGTGATGGTGCTTTTCAGCACACTGATTTTCGCTTTATCAAGACGCCAATGCTAGTAAAGGCTGCCGATCGGTGTATTTACTGGGCTGCAAAATATATTCTTCGCAAGAAGAAGCTCATGAGCTACCGGTATATTGCGCAACGTTTGTGGTACATCCGCAAGGTGGCCAAAGCGTTGAGCAAAGACGATGCGAGTGGCAAGGCTCCATTCGATAAGGTCATGATCGAAAATCATGCCACATTGTTCATGACCATGCAGAAGTATGGTAACGCTGAACGTTATGCGGACAAGGTGTACTACCATCTGCACAATGAAGTGACCAATGATTTCGGTTGTAAGCACGAGATTGCGCAAGTCAAGAAGGTACTTGGTGTCTCTAATTACATTGTGAACACGCTTGACAAGTTCCTTCGTGAGCATGGAGAGGGTGGACTTAAACCTGAGCAGAAGGCCGTATGGCGCAACGGCGTTGATACCAGTCGTTTCGGATCCGATGAGGCCAAGCGCAAGGCCAAAGCTTTCCGTGCGAAATATGGCATCAGCGATGAGGATATTGTTTTCTTGTTCTCAGGGCGTCTGAGTCCGGAAAAGGGCGCCGAGGAGCTGCTGGAGGCATTCGGCCAGGTCGCAGAGCAAGTTCCCAATGCAAAGCTGGTTGTTGCCGGTGCGTTCTTCTTCAACTCGAATATCAAAAGTCCCTTCGAGCAGAAACTCCATGATCTTGCCTCCCAGCCCCAAGTTGAAAGCAAGATTGTATTCACTGGTTTCGTTGACTACAACGATATGCCTGCTTTGTATGAGATGGCCGATGTATGTGTGCTGCCCAGCATCTGGGATGATCCGGCTCCGCTGGCGGTGATTGAAAGCCTGGTTTCAGGCAAACCGTTGATCACTACTAGATCTGGCGGCATTCCGGAATATGCGAATAATGGCTGCGCCATTATTCTTGAGCGTGACAGCAAGCTAGTCGAACATCTCGCACAGGCTATGGTGGAGCTTGCTAATGATTCTCAAAAACGCACAAGGATGGTCCAAGGTAGTGAAAATTTACGGCCACAATTAGATTCATATAGATATGCAAATCAGTTACGAGAATTGTTTTGAAATAATTAATAAATGTTTACTATAAAGAAAATATAATTTTATGATTAATGATAAAAAACCGCTTGTGTCTGTTTTGGTTGCCGCATATAATGTAGAAGAATATGTGGCACATTGTATTGAAACAGTGATAAAGCAAAAATATAATAATCTTGAGATCATCATTGTAGATGATGCGTCTACTGATAATACAGGAAAAATTGTAGATGATTTTGTCTCAAAAGATTCAAGGATTACTGTTTTCCATCATTCCATTAACAAAGGTTTGTCTAGTGCTCGTAACACGGGGCTTGAGCATGCACATGGTGAATATATTACTTTTATTGATTCCGATGATTGGATTGAGCCTGATTATGTTGAATATTTAATGAAAATTATTAATGAGACATCCTCGGACATTGCGATGTCTCGTAATTCTTTTACTTCACAATTGCATGAACAAATTCAGATAGACCATATTTATTCAATTACTCCTGAAGATATGCTCTGTGACATTCTCTATAATCATGTAAATGTTGCAGTTTGGAATCGAATGTATAAAAAAACTGTTATTGGCGACAGACGTTTTCTTCCCGAGCTTAAGACTGGTGAAGGTCTACAGTTCAATACGCAGGTAATTCCTCATGCAATTACAATCGGTGTTGGTTTGCGGAGAGTTTACGTTTATAACGTAGATAATGATAGTTCTGCCACTAAAAAGCCTAATATTGATAAACAAGCTTACGGTGCAATTGAGACAATGAAAATTATTAAAAATAATCTTGTCCCTCGTAGCGCTCGTTTAGATGATGCAGTGGATTATCAATGTTTTGCGACTGAGCTTTATGCGATGATTCATTTAGTTCGCGCAAAAGCATGTAAGGAGCATCAGGACTTTTACCGTTATCTTGTGCGTGAAATAAGACATACTGCACCAAGAACTTTTTCTATGGAAATCAGTATGGGACAAAAAATGAAGTCATTGGCAGCTTGGATAAGTCCGCGGCTGACAGTTGAAGCATCCATTTTTTGGAGATACCGACTCAAGCGGAAACAGCGTGTGTAGGGGGAGAGGAAAGTAGCGTTTATGCGTTCTGCCATTGCTAAAAATGCCATATTCTTATATGGGCTTACATTCTCGAATTACTTTGTAGGATTGCTTCTTTTCCCCTATCTTTCGAGAGTTCTTTCTGTCGAGGGCTTTGGTCTTATTGGCTTCTCTACTTCACTATGCCTTGTTTTTCAGATGATTGTGGAGTATGGATTCCAGATTTCTACGACTGCAACTGTATCGGTCAATCGTGATGATAAGGAGAAGGTATCGCAGATTGTATCTACGATGACCTATGCCAAACTTGTTCTTTCAGTGATAGCATGTATCGGTTTTGCGCTTTGTGCTTTAGCTATGAGCTCAGTGCGTGATCATTTATTGGTTGTGTCGATTTTCCTTGCGGATTCGATTGTGAAAGCGTTGCTTCCTGACGCGTATTTCCGCGGTATTGAAC
>DXUR01000239.1 GCA_019417795.1 Clostridiales bacterium
CACATAGGTGTGGGCGGCAGTCTCGGCGGGCATGGTGATGGCGAAGCCCTTTTCGTAATGCTCCGGGTAGCCGCTGGACGCCATGATGACACAGCAGGCGGCACCGTCGGAGAACTTCACCTCAGTTTCCGCCAGCGTTCCGTTCCGGCAGGCCTGCATGACCGTCAGCAGGTCGCTTTCCAGAAGGGGCAGGACCACCTGCGTCTCCGGGTCACCGAAGCGGCAGTTGTACTCAATGACCTTGGGGCCGTTGGGCGTCAGCATCAGACCAAAATAGAGGCAGCCCCGGAAGGTGCGGTTTTCCGCGTTCATGGCCTCCATGGTGGGCAGGAAAATGGTCTCCATGCACACGCGGGCCATGTCTTCGGTGTAGTAGGGATTGGGGGCCACGGTGCCCATGCCGCCGGTATTCAGACCCTCGTCATGGTCATGGGCCCGCTTGTGGTCCATGGAGGATACCATGGGGACCACGGTCTTGCCGTCGGTAAAGGCCAGCACGGAGACCTCCGGGCCGGTGAGGAATTCCTCAATGACCACCTGATTTCCGCTGTCGCCGAAGGCGCGGTCCAGCATGATGGATTCCACGGCGGCCACGGCGTCCTCCCGGGTCTCAGCGATGAGCACACCCTTGCCCAGAGCCAGACCGTCGGCCTTGACCACCACGGGCAGGGCGCAGGACTTCACATAGTCCATCGCGGCGGCAGCATCGGTGAACACCTGATACTCCGCCGTGGGAATACCGTATTTTTTCATCAGGTCCTTGGAAAAGACCTTGCTGCCCTCAATGATGGCGGCCTTCGCCTCCGGGCCGAAGCAGGGGATCCCAGCGGCCTCCAGCGCGTCCACCGCACCCAGCACCAGCGGATCGTCCGGCGCCACCACGGCGAAGTCAATGCTGTGGGTCTTGGCAAAGTCCACCTGCGCGGAAATATCCTTCGCGCCGATCTCCGGGACGCACACAGCGTCAGCAGCGATGCCGCCGTTGCCGGGAGCGCAGTAGATCGTCTCCACAGCGGGATTCTCTTTCAATTTTTTGACGATGGCGTGCTCACGGCCGCCGCCGCCGATAACCAGAAGGTTCATGGTTCCCTCCCTGAATGATTTTTAGCTGCTGCCCCGCAGACGTCTCCCGTAAATCGGAAAAGCGTTTACGGAGGAACATGCGGGGCAGCGGAACGGATCTGCGTTTGCGTCTGTGTGGACGCGGAAGCTTTGACTTGTGCAGCGGGTTAGTGATGGAACAGCCGTGCGCCGGTGAAGGCCAGCACCATGCCGTATTTGTCGGCGGTGGCGATGACATGGTCATCCCGGATGGAGCCGCCGGGCTCGGCAATGTAGGTCACGCCGGACTTTCTGGCCCGCTCCACGTTGTCGCCGAAGGGGAAGAAGGCATCGCTGCCAACAGTGACGCCGGCCTGCGTGGCGATCCACGCCTTCTTTTCCTCCGGGGTCAGGACCTCGGGGCGGACCTTGAAGGTGTTCTGCCACACACCGTCGGCCAGCACGTCCTCATACTCGTCGGAGGTGTAGATGTCGATGGCGTTGTCCCGGTCAGGGCGGCGGATGTTGTCCACGAATTGCAGACCCAGCACCTTGGGATGCTGGCGCAGATACCAGTTGTCCGCCTTTTGACCAGCCAGACGGGTGCAGTGGATGCGGCTCTGCTGGCCTGCGCCCACGCCGATGGCCTGACCGTCCTTCACATAGCAGACGGAGTTGGACTGGGTGTATTTCAGAGTGATGAGGGCCACGATCATGTCGATCTTGGCAGCCTCCGGAAGCTCCTTGTTTTCAGAGACGATGTTGGTCAGCATCTCCCTGTCGATCACAAGGTTATTGCGGCCCTGCTCGAAGGTGACGCCGAACACATCCTTGTGCTCCACGGCGGCGGGGACGTAGTCCGCGTTGATCTGGACCACGTTGTAGCCGCCCTTCTTCTTGGTTTTCAGAATTTCCAGCGCCTCGTCGGTATAGCCGGGGGCGATGATGCCGTCGGACACCTCGCCCTTGAGGTACTGGGCGGTGGCGGCGTCGCAGACGTCGGAGAGAGCGGCCCAGTCACCGTAGGAGCACAGGCGGTCAGCGCCCCGGGCGCGGATATAAGCGCAGGCGATGGGGGAGAGCTCGGCGGCGTCATCCACGAAGTAGATCTTCCGGTCCACCTCGCTCAGGGGCCGTCCCACGGCGGCACCGGCGGGGGAGACGTGTTTGAAGCTGGCGGCGGCGGGCAGGCCGGTGGCGGCCTTCAATTCCTTCACCAGCTGCCAGGAGTTCAGCGCATCCAGCAGGTTGATATAGCCGGGCTTTCCGTTCAAAACGGTAAAGGGCAGGTCAGAGCCGTCCTGCATAAAGACCTTGGACGGCTTCTGGTTGGGGTTGCAGCCATATTTCAGTTCCAACTCGTTCATTTCGGCACCTTCTCCTTAATCTCCCAGATTTTTGTTGAACAGGCGCACCTCGCCGTTCACGTTGGTATAGAGGGACACCTTGTTGTCTCCGTTCAGAGCGGCCCAGACCTCCTCCGGCTTGGGAACGGTGACCTCCAGAGGCTCACCGGCAAAGGTGGGCAGAGGATTTCCGTCGCCCTGATAGGTGCTGATGAAATAGCCCTGATTCTCGTCGCAGCCCTCATAGCAGAAGAATTCCCGCAGGCAGCGGCCGTTCTTGTGCTTCAGAATGGACATCTCAAAAGAGCCGTCGGCATTCAGAATGGCGGAGATGCGGGGGGTCCAGTTGGGCTCGTCCGGCTCGTATTCCCGGGTCATCAGACCCTTGCGGAAATCGCCGTGCTGGCAGATGGTGTCTGTCTGGTCGCCGTTGGTGACCACCAGCGCGTCGCCCATGGTCCGGACGGGATGATAGATGATGAGGCTGGGATCCTCCAGCTTGGCGGGATCATGAGCCTCGGTGCGGATGCCGTCCTCCGTTTTCACGAAGATCCGGTTGCGGCTGTTGGCGCTGCGGCCCATGATGAAATAGTAAACGAGGTTCCGGCTCACAAGGATACCCCGGCCGGGGTAGGGATTCTCCCGCAGAAGGGTCAGAAAATCAAGCATTGCTCTTCTCCTTTACGATTTGTTCCGAGACCAGCTCCGCTGCCCGAGGCAGAAGCTGCCATTCGGCCTGCTCCATGACCCGGCGCTGAAGGGTTTCGGGGGTGTCGTCCGGCAGAATCTCCACCGCTTTTTGCAGCAGGATCTCTCCACCGTCCGGGATCTCATTGACAAAATGCACCGTGGCTCCCGTGACCTTCACGCCCTTGGCCAGAGCGGCCTCGTGGACCTTCAGACCGTACATCCCCTTGCCGCAGAAGGCGGGGATCAGAGAGGGATGCACATTCAGGATGCGGGAGGGCCAGCGGGCGGTAAAGTCCGCACTGAGGATGGTGAGGAAGCCTGCCAGAACGATGAGGTCGATCTCATGCGCCGCCAGCAGGTCGGACAGGGCGGACTCAAAGGCCGCCTGACCGCCGCAGCGCTTGGGGGAGACCGTCTCGGCGGGAACGCCGGCGTTGGCCGCCCGGGTCAGGGCGTAGGCTCCTTCATTGGAGGAGACCACCAGCGCAATCTCTCCGTGGGGCAGCAGTCCCGCCGCCTGCGCGTCCAGCAGTGCCTGTAAATTTGTGCCGCCGCCGGAGACCAGCACGGCGATCTTCGCTTTTTTCATAGTCATGATTTCTCCTTTGACGCCGATGCACCGATTCCTTTCAGCGCACCGGAGCAGTATACGTCAGGATACCGCGGAAAAGCGGGACAGTGCGTACCGGGAGCGGTTTCACTCAGCACAAAACAACTTTTTCTTCGCCGGCAACGATCTCGCCGCAGACATAGGCGTCGATCCCCTCTGCCTTCAGAGCGGAGAGGGCCGCGTCGGCGGTCTCGGGGCTGACGATCACAGCCATGCCCACGCCCATATTGAAGGTGTTGAACATATCGTGCTCGTCGATGCCGCCCTTTTTCTGGAGCAGACGGAAAATGGAGGGTGTTTTGACAGCGGCCTTGTCGATCCTGGCGCACAGGCCGTCGGGGATGCAGCGGGGGACATTCTCATAGAAGCCGCCGCCGGTGATGTGGCTGACGCCCTTCACGTCCGCGGCCTCGATGCAGCGGAGGACGGGCTTGACATAGATGACGGTGGGACGGAGCAGGGCCTCGCCCAGGGTTTCACCCAGCTCGTCATCATACCGGCCCAGATCGGCGTTCTCCACGTCGAATACCTTGCGGACCAGAGAGTAGCCGTTGGAGTGGAAGCCGGAGGAGGGCAGAGCCAGCACCACATCGCCCTCCGCCATGCGGCCGGAGTCGATGACCTTGGGCTTGTCCACCACGCCCACGGTGAAGCCTGCCAGATCGTAGTCATCGGCGGCCATCATGCCGGGGTGCTCGGCGGTCTCACCGCCGATGAGAGCGCAGCCGGCCTGGACACAGCCCTCTGCCACGCCGGAGACGATGGCTGCCACCTTTTCCGGCACGTTCTTGCCGATGGCAATGTAATCCAGGAAAAACAGGGGCTTCGCGCCGCAGCAGATCACGTCGTTCACGCACATGGCCACGCAGTCGATGCCGATGGTGTCATGCTTGTTCAGCAGCTCAGCCAGACGCAGTTTGGTGCCCACGCCGTCGGTGCCGGAGACCAGCACCGGCTCCGTCATACCGGTCAGATCGGGGGCAAACAGGCCGCCGAAGCCGCCAATGTCAGAAACTACGCCGGGGATGTGGGTGCGCTTGACGTCCGCGCTCATCAGCTTGACGCCCTTGTAACCGGCAGTGATGTCCACACCGGCTGCCGCATAGGCGGCGGAGTGAGATTTTTCCATGTCGATCATTCCTTTCCGTTCCAGCAGTAGGTACAGACCTTATCCCGGTCGATGCCGATGGCTTCCAGCACGCCGTCCAAAGACTGATAACCGAGAGAATCAAAACCGAATTTTTCACAGATGGACTTGAGCAGGCACTGACCCCGCTCCGTGGAGGAATCGGAGTACTCGTCCAGATGCTTGTGTCCTTCATCACCCTCCAGCTCCTGAATCACCCGCCGGGCCAGCAGCTCCATATCAGAGTTGCCCCGGGAGAAGTTCAGGTACTTGCAGCTATACATGATGGGCGGGCAGGCGGAGCGCATGTGGACCTCTTCCGCACCGGACTCATAGAGGAAGTCCACCGTTTCCCGGAGCTGGGTGCCCCGGACGATGGAATCGTCCACAAACAGCAGCTTTTTCCCTTGAATCAGCTCGGAAACGGGGACCTGCTTCATTTTGGCCACCTGATTGCGGACCTCCTGATTGGCAGGGGTGAAGGACCGGGGC
>DXUR01000024.1 GCA_019417795.1 Clostridiales bacterium
GCCGTATATCAACGAGGATGAAGAGCCTGTCATTGCAGACGATGAGGATGACGAGGCTGAAACCAAAGAAACGGAGGAATCGATTTGATCTTAGTGATTGCGGAAAAACCGAGTGTTGGAGCCGCCATCGGGAAGGTTCTGGGCGCAACCTCCCGTAAGGACGGCTATCTCGAAGGAAACAACTACATCGTCTCGTGGTGCGTTGGTCATCTGGTGGGGCTTGCAGACGCAAGCTCCTATGATGAGCGCTTTGCCAAGTGGCGGTACAGCGATCTTCCCATCGTCCCGGAGGAATGGCTGTTTGAAATCCCGAAGGACAAGCAGAAGCAGTTCAAGGTGCTGCGTGACCTTATGCGCGATAAGCGTGTAACCGAGCTTGTCTGCGCCACCGATGCGGGGCGCGAGGGCGAGTTGATTTTTCGGTTGGTCTACAAGAAAGCCGGTTGCACGAAGCCTTTCAAGCGCCTGTGGATCAGCTCGTTGGAAGACAGCGCAATCCGAGAAGGCTTTGACCATCTGCGGGACAGCAGCGAGTATGACCGGCTCTACGAAGCCGCCCTTGCCCGTTCCAAGGCGGACTGGATTGTTGGGATCAACGGTACAAGGCTGTTCTCGACGCTCTATCATAAGAAGCTGGTGGTCGGGCGCGTCCAAACGCCTACGCTGGCAATGCTGGTGGAGCGAGAAGGCAAAATCTCCACTTTCCACAAGGAGAAATACTTCAATGTCCATATCAGCAAAGACAACCTGACGGCGGACCTGGAAAAGGTCAAAACCGAAGACGAGGCGAAGGCGATTGCGGCGGCTTGCGATAAAAAGCAAGCCGTCGTTTCTTCTCTCAAGAAGGAGACAAAGACCGTCAACCCGCCGAAGCTCTATGATCTGACCACCTTGCAGCGGGAATCCAACCGCTACTATGGCTTTACCGCCCAGCAGACGCTCGATCTGGTGCAGTCCCTCTATGAGAAAAAGCTGCTTACCTATCCCCGAACGGACAGTCAGTTCATCACTGAGGATATGGAGAGCACCGCCCGTCAGGTGATCAGCATTGTCTCCCGCAAGCTGCCGCTCTTCGAGGGCATCGCCCATAAGCCGGACATCGGTCGCATTACCAACAACGCCAAGGTCACTGACCATCATGCCATTATCCCCACCGTCCAACTTGAAAATCAGGACCTCGCCGAGCTGCCGGAGTCGGAGCAGAAAATTATCCGGCTTGTCGCCATGCGCCTTCTGAGCGCTACCGGTGAGAAGCACATCTATGATGAGACTTCGGTCACGCTCACCTGTGAGGGTTACGAGTTCAAGGCAAAGGGCAAAACGGTCGTGCAGGATGGATGGAAAGCCATTGAGCGCTGCTTCAAGGAAACACTCAAGAGCAAGGAAAAGGACGAGCCGGAGCGCTCGCTGCCATCTCTGAATGAGAAGGATATTCTCTCTTCTGTCGATTCCAGCGTCACCGAACATTACACATCCCCACCGAAGCCCTACACCGAAGACTCCCTTCTGTCGGCTATGGAGACTGCGGGGAATGCTGAGTTCGACGATGATACCGAAAAGAAAGGGCTTGGCACTCCCGCCACCCGCGCCGGTATCATCGAAAAGCTGGTCAAAGGCGGCTTCGTTGAGCGCAAAGGCAAATCTCTCGTGCCTACAAAGGACGGCAACAACCTTGTATGCGTCCTGCCGGAGCAGATCACTTCTCCTTCCATGACGGCGGAATGGGAAAATACTCTGATGCAGATTGAGCGCGGCAATGCGGATGCGGACAAGTTTCTTTCCGGCATTGTGGGGATGACCTCCGAGCTGGTCAAAGCCTATCCATTCCTCTCTGACACCGAGGCAAACCGCTTCGATACCGGCAGAGAGTCCATCGGCAAATGTCCGCGCTGCGGATCGCCGGTCTATGTAGGCAAGGGCAACTACTACTGCTCGAACAAGGAATGCTCTTTCTGTATGTGGGAGGACAACAAGTTTTTCTCTTCCAAGAAAAAGAAGCTGACCAAGAAAATCGCCGCCGGGCTGCTGGACAAGGGGTGGTGCAGAGTGAACGGGCTTTATACGCCGAAACGCCCGCAGCTCTATGACGCGGTGATCCGCCTGGATGACACCGGCGACAAGTATGTCAGCTTCAAGATGGAGTTCGATAAGTAAGGAGGTTAGAAATGGCTGAAAACAGAAACGCCCAGCAAGTCCGGGAAATCACCGACAAGCTGGAACAGGGACTCAAGGAGCTGTTTGAATCCGAACGCTTCAAAGAGTACCTGAAAACGATGTCCAAGTTCTACAACTACTCGTTTAACAATACGCTTCTCATCGCCATGCAGAAGCCGGATGCGACGCTGATCGCCGGTTACACGGCATGGCAGCGCAACTTCGACCGCCATGTGATGAAGGGCGAAAAGGGCATCAAAATCCTTGCCCCCGCGCCTTACAAGGTGCAGGAAGAGCGGGAAAAACTCGACCCGGCAACGCAGAAGCCCGTTCTCGATAAGGACGGCAAGCCGGTCACCGAGACGGTTGAAGTGACCCGTCCCGCCTTCAAGGTGGTGAGCGTGTTCGATGTGTCCCAGACGGATGGCAAAGAGCTTCCCGATATTGCCGTGGACGAGCTGACAGGCAGCGTGGAAAACTACGCCGCCTTTTTTGATGCTCTCAAAGAGCTGTCTCCGGTCCCCATTGCCTTTGAAAACATCACCGATGGCGCAAAAGGCTACTTCTCTCATGTAGAAAACCGCATTGCCATTCAGGAGGGCATGAGTGAAATCCAGACCATCAAGACGGCGATCCACGAGATTGCCCATGCCAAGCTTCACGCCGTCACTCCCGGCGAGAAGGTTGCTCCCGAGGACAAGAAAGACCGGCGCACTAAGGAGGTCGAGGCAGAAAGCGTCGCCTATACCGTCTGCCAGCGGTACGGTATTGAAACCTCTGATTATTCCTTCGGCTATATCGCCGGTTGGTCCTCCGACAAGGAGACCAAGGAGCTGAAAGGCTCGCTGGAAACCATCCGCAAAACGGCGGCTGAGATGATCACCGGTATTGATGAAAAGCTCAAAGAGCGGCTTGCCGTGAAAGAACAGGAAGCCCCTACGCCGCTGCGGGATGCGGCGATTCCGGTTTATCGGGAAGCTGCGATGTATGCCTTTGAAGCCGGTGAGCTGAGTGCTTACCGTACTTCGATGCAAGCGAACATGGACTGTAAAGAGGCGATTGAGCAGACCATCAACGACTACTACGGCAACAACCGCCTTGCGGCGGAGTCCGCCGTTAAGAGTATCCTTGAGAAATTCTCGCCTGAGCGCGTCGCTTATGTCCTTGCGAATACCATCCAGCAGAAAGACCATGACGGGCGTATCTCCCGTGATTGCAAGGAATGGGCAAAGGGCATGGATGCCAGCCCGGATCATGCAACTCAACTCATTATTGACAGTGTAAATCCGGGGCTTGTCAGTCTTTTCACCGAAGAGTTCGTCCGGCAGACCGCTATCGGTAAGGCGCAGGAGCAGACACCGGCTGAACAGAGCAAAACGGCTGTCCCGGAGGAAGGTCCCGAAACTCCGGCTCCCAAAGAGCCGGAACAGGCGGCACCGGTGAAGCATCGCCTCACACCGGAGGAAAAGAAGATTAAGGAAGCCGTCATGGACACGCTCAAAGCGCAGATCGCCGGTCGCAACGACGGGATGCTGTCTACCTACCGCTCGTCCAATCAGTCCTTCAAGGTGATGGTGGAGTACAAGGTCAGGATTGAGGGCAACACCGTTACCCGGGATGGCGAGCCGATGTTCACCATTCACCGCCGCCATTCTGCCAAGAAGGTGCAAGGCTGCTATCGAGAGCTGACACCGACGCTTGAATATATCGGAAAAGAGAAGACTCAGGAAGCAGCGCGGGAAAAGCCTTCTATCCGGGAACAGCTCCGTGCTGCGGCAAAGAGCCAGCCTGAGCGGAAAACGCCGGTTAAGCAGAAGTCCCACGATGTCGGTTTGGAGTGATGCCTATGAAGTTTGAAAACATCGATCTTGTGGATGCCCTTCGCCGGATTATGGACATCCACACCCAGAACTACAAGGAGGATTTTGAGCTGGACGCCGGGCTGCTTCACAGCCTTGCCGCTTCCCAATCCTCCGAGGACAAGCACCTTCTCTGGATGTCCCGTCCGAACGGCACTTACCTCCTGCCTGAGCGTGAAGTCTATGTCGAGGATTCCTACGAAAACAAAGTGTGGGAGTTCTACCATGAGCAAACCCGCGATCCCATACTTGCCTACGCGGTTGAGATCAAAAGCGTAGAGGGAGATACCGTCAGAGGCGACCTCATTGAGCTGGACTATGCCGCCCATGTGGAGAGGATGCAAAAGCTCACCGTTCCGGTTGAGACAGTGGCAGTCTCCTTTAAGGACGATGCCACCTTTTATCTGCCTTTCCGCAGCTACCGGCGCGAAGCGATCCCGCTGGAAGAAGAGCACGGCGAGGTTGTGTCGGTGAGTTATCTGCCTGAGAATGCGACTGAGCTTGACATGATTCTCCGCCGTGAGCGCTTCAAAACGAGCTACCATGCGAAAACCGGCAGTATTGAGGATCATATTCATAAGCTTGCCGTTCTGCATGGCGTGACCGAAAAGCTTGGCATATTGCCCCTTGAAGCGCAGACCGCCTACAACGCCGTCAAGGAAGCCCATCCCGAAGCGATTGTCTGCTTTGCCCAGAACGGCTACTTCGAGATTTACGGTGAAGATGCGAAGAAGGCAGCGCCCGCGCTCGGCACAAAGCTCCTGATGAAAGAGCTGGAAGGCGGCGGACAGGTCGCCGTAACCGGTTTTCGGGAAGATCAGTGGGTCGCCAAGGCTAAGACACTGTGGGGGCAAGGCAACGATGTCCTTGTCACGCAGCCCGGTGAAGACGGCAGACAGGAAACCGTCAAGCATCTTCTCACTGAGGATTACATCCCTGTCGGCATGGTGATGGATATGGACGGCAAAACCGTCCGCGTTGACAAAGTGGACTTTCCAAACGAAGAGGTCAGTCTGACAGACATTACGGACAGGAAGAATCCCGTACCATTCCGTGAGCGTATGTCTATTGTCCGTTCCTATGTGGAGGATGCTCCGGCAGAAAGCCTCTGGAAAGCAATGGATCGCAGAGAGCATACCTCTCAAAAGAAGACTTCTGTCCTCGCAAAGCTCAAAGAACACGCCCAGACTGCGCCGGATAAAGGCGCTAAAAAGCCTGAGCAAACAAAGAAACCGAAATCAAAAGAAATGGAGATGTGATTATGTTTTTTACTGTGGAAGAGACAAATCTGATGTGCTGTTTCGACACTTCCAGCCGCAAGAGGCTGATTGCTGAAATGAAGTCGCTGCCCATCGACGAGCTGGACGATGAGATGGCGGAGCTGCTTTTTCATACCGTTCGGAAGCTTGAGAGCATCACCGACGAGGCGTTTGCCCAGCTCTACATCGCGCCGGACAGCATGATGGACGATTGAAAGGAGGATGCCTATGCCCGTATTGGATGGCAGTATTGAAGCCTTTGTGACCAATCTCGGCAAGTACAACGAAGGCGAGCTTGTCGGTGAATGGGTTCATTTCCCGACCACCGAAGAGGAAATGAAGGAGGTTTTCGAGCGGATCGGTATTGGCTCAAAGGACGAGTTCGGTCAGGTCTATGAGGAATGGTTTATCACGGATTATGACTGCTCCATTCATGGAGTCAGCAATCTTCTTGGCGAATATGAAAACCTCGATAAGCTCAACTACCTTGCCGCGCGGCTGGATGAGATGTCCCGCTCTGAGCTTGAGCATTTCGTGGCAATCATGGATAGCGGTTGCGATGAAGTGAATGACCTCGACGATCTGATTAACCTGACCTACAATCTCGACAACTATGATTTTATCCCCGACATCAAGGACTATGACGATCTCGGTCGTTACTACTTCTTTGAGGGTGGATACAACATCGACAACAAGTTCGGCAGCTTTGTGGACTACATCGACTTTGAGCGATACGGCGAAGACTGCGCAATCAATGAAGGCGGCACACTGACCGACGCCGGGTACATCCGACCTACCGGCGATAGCTGGAACCGCTACTTTGACGGTACGCTTGAGGATATTCCCGATGAGTACCGTGTCACCGGAAGCGGCGAGGAATTGGAGCAGCCAAGCACGATCACTGTGCTGGTGGTTGAGCCGGACAAGAAGCCCTATGTGAAAGAAATCCCTTCCAGCCTTGAGTCCTTACAGCATGAGGTTGGCGGGGACATTGAGGCGGTTTATCCCTTTGAAGAGCCGGTCGCCATTGTCTGCAACGAAGAAGGCAAGATGAAAGGGCTGCCTCTCAACCGTGCCCTGCGGGATGACAACGGTGAAATCTATGACATTGTTGCCGGTACCTTCCTTGTCACAGGGCTGACGGATGACAGCTTCGGCTCGCTTTCGCCGGATCTGCTGCGGCAGTTTATGACGGAGTTCAGAATGCCGGAGCAGTTTGCCAAAATCGGAGACAGGATTGTGGCTATCCCGATGATTTCTGAAGAACAACAGAAACAGACGGTTATTGAAGAGAAAAGCTCCATTGTCAACGAAAACACCTCCGGTATGGCGGTGGATGGGCATATCGGCACATGGCACACGATTGACCATAAGGAGATCGACGGTCACACCTTTTGGCTGATGGAGCATGATACCTTCGGGGACGATGCCTCCTGCATCATTGTCGATGAGCGCGGTGAGCTGGTGCTGTCCCATATCTATGACGGCTTCGATGAAACCGCAGTCAATCTGCTCCGTCAGGAGGTCATGCCGGTCGAGAAGATGCCGGATGACAGCATCAGCATCGAGGATATGAAGCAGTACGGCTACAAATGGGGCGGGATGCTGCCCATGCGGGAAGAGGCTGCGGCTGAGGTCATGAAGTCGTGCCAGATTTACCGGCTGTACGGCGACGATACCGAGGGGCTGGTTCTGGACGCTAAGGAGATCAAGGAACACGCCGCAAAAGGCGGTATCTTCGGTGTGGAGAAAGCGGATTGGGTGTCCGTGCTGGAAAAGCAGAATCCGCTCAAAGCCGCTGAAATGTCTCTTGAGGATGACTACGGCATGATTGACGGGATTATCAACAACGGTCCGAGGGAAGACAAGGCGAGCGAAAAGGGCGGGAAAGCCTCTATCATGGATCGGCTGAAATCCGCCAAAACCGCCCAGCAGACGGATAAGCCTTCTCCCCACAAGGAGAAGAAGAGCGAGCGTGAGTTATGAGCCGGAGTAAGAAATGGAAGCTCGAATGGAGCTTCTTTTTAGGCAGCGACGGTCGGCGCAAATACAACGACCTGTGCCGCCGCTGTGTTCATCCTTGCAAGCAGAGCTTCCGCGCCGTTATCCTTGCCTGTCCGCATTACTTTTCCAAGCGCTCGGGGCAAAGCCAAAATCTGTCGTGATAAAGGTTGAAAATCGCTGATTTCCTGCCCTCTGAGCAGAGATGAAGCGTTGCCCCGTATGTTTTCCCGTCGAAGTCCGTAATGCCCAAAATGTCAGAATAAAGGTCGATTTTCTATCAAAAGCGAAGAGCCTCGGTCGATGCCCTTGCGGGTGTCGGCTGAGGCTCTTTTTTTGTGATTCTTTCACGAATTTTGCCCGCACTATGTCGCTAATACATTGAGAGTGGATTAGCGTTTCTGTATAACTGTGTCGCTTGTCCATATAATAACTATGAACGATACAGAAAAGGGCATGGTAGTTGTCATGATAGATAAGCGAATAGGCAAGCGGATCAAGCAGTGCCGCGAACGCCTCGGTCTTACGCAGGAAGAGTTTGCCGAAAAGACCGGATTCACTGCAAACTATATTTCAACCTTAGAACGAGGCGCATCTTTTCCCCGTTGTGAAAATTTGATATTGTTGCTTAACGCTCTTGAGGTATCTGCGGATGCCATCTTCTGTGATGTACTCGACCACACGACAGAGTATAAGGCAACACAGCTCTCGAATGAATTGGGCACCCTTTCGGTTGATGCTCAAAATCGCATTCTCCAAATAGTTGAACTCCTGATCCGTCAAGAAAAAGAGAATGAAAAATAACATTCGTCATTGAACTGCGCTCATTCGGCGCAGTTTTTTCTTTTACCGCGTATTTCGACTGACTTCTGCATCTCTTCATGCTATACTATGGATAAGCGAATGAGAATAACGCTAAAACACATAGTTGGAGAGATGAGATATGAAGACAAAGAAATGTGCATTTACCGGCCACAGACCCAAGAGCCTCCCGTTTGGATTCAATGAGGCAGACGAAAGATGTATTGCACTCAAGCAGAAGCTCAGAAATGAAATAATCAGGCAGATTGAAGAGAATGGTGTTACGCACTTTATCACCGGTATGGCAATCGGCGTTGATATGTTTGCGGCTGAGATCGTCCTTGGCTTGAAATCGGCTTATAATGGCATTACGCTTGAGTGTGCCATCCCTTGCGAAACACAAGCTGAGAAATGGAGCGAGGCGCTCAGGAATCGGTACTTCGATATAGCCTCCAAATGCGACAAAGAAACGCTTTTGCAGCAGCGTTATACCCCGGATTGTATGCACAAGCGCAATCGTTATATGGTGGACCAGGCTGATTACATTATTGCAGTATGGAACGGTAAACCGAGTGGCACAGGGAAAACCGTACAGTATGCGCAACAGCAGGGTAAACCGGTGCGTGTCATCAATCCCATAACGCTTGTGGTAGAAAACATATAATCTGGTAATTAGCCAGCAATGAATTGACTAAGCCGCAGTTCCCATTGTGGGGACTGCGGCTTAGTCTTTATTCTGAGATCAATTTATCCCTATAAGGGATGTCGAAAAGAATCCGGTGGTAGTCGAGGAGACGATGTTTATTAAACAGCTTTTCGGCAAGCCGAACCACTGGATGATTAAGAATCTCATCTGCAATTCCATTTTCATTGATGAACCTAGCCCATTCAAAAGTGCCTTGAACAGCTTCGGACTCAATTACTACGGGGACGATGGCTTCTGTTAGCCGCATGGCAGGATCATTTTTGTATCGTTTACCTATCTCGCTCGGCTCACAGTTTTCATATTCATCAACATCACTGGACAGTATGGAATCAATCTTCATAAAATCATCAGGGACATCTCGTGTTAAGGTAAGCGCAATATCGCCCTTCCCGTCAGGTACGGTAATGTATTCGGCTATTTCAAGCTCGTAAGGCATCCCACCGATTTCCGCTGTCAGAGTAAACATCTGGCACAAATAAGCAGAGATTTCATCCACCTTGTCCTCATTCATGAAACACAGCGGATTGTATTCTACGCATTCCCATTTGACTTTTCCCAATTCGGTCAGCTTGGCAATACTCTCTAATGTTTTCTTTTCCTCTTCACGCCATAATTCATCCATCATAATTTTACTCCTCCGCTTATTTTCGCTTGAACTCCAAGACCACATCGCCACTGTCGGTGATCCTCATCTGCATCGTTTTCACATATTGAGAAATGAATTGCTGTTTTTCTGCTGAACTCATTTCAATCCGTGTTGTGCGTATTGCTTCATCAAACATCTCAAATATGTTGAGTCTGACGGCATTGTCGATGTACCGATACATCTCCTTAAAGAGTGCGCCTTGCTTGATGTCTTCGGTATTCCCTGAATAGAAGTCATCTATGTAGCAGTAGAATATTCCGGCATCTGAAAGTGCATTTTTCAAGTCTGGCCCGCAGCTCTCCCGTTCGATCATGACAAGAAAACGGGCATCTTGCAGAGACGAAATCAGCCCCCAGTAGTCCGAGTCGCTTGACACAAGGATGAAGGAATCCACATTGTTTTTATAGTGTTCCTGACAGGTTCTTGAAATGAGCATCACATCAACAAGGGATTTATTTTGCTTCACTCGTTCGATCATCATGTGCTCAACAGGGATTGCGGTGAAGCTCTCCAAAATGCGCCACGCAGATGCAGCATGAACATCATCAAACAAGATGATTGAAGAAATCTTCTTTGTATATTGACGGTCAAGATTCCTCAGCGTTGCACAAAGTTTGTATGGGTCTGAATTTTCGCAATCTACCACGATGACAACTTTCTCGCTGCTTTCTATAAACTCATAGATGCTTCCCTTAACATAGCTCCCTGCATCTGATACCTTGCTATATTCTGTGAAATAGTCATTATTCCATTGGTAGAGCAAGGTGACAAATTTCTTGTCGTTATAGAGAATGTTCCCTTCTTCTTTAGGAGTCCAGTTGATATAAACCTGATACGGATAGAAAAGTAAATGCGAGTAGTAAATATCCGCAGCGGCCTTTGTCCCATCCTCTGTTAGACCATTGGGCATCACAAAAAGATTTTTTACATATTGCCAATTTAGCCAAAGAGGAAATAGCTTTTTGCAGTTGTTAATCCTATCAGCTATCAACTTGTTGATCTCAATAACATGATGGCAAAGTTTTTTGCTGCTCTTTCGGACAAAATTGACTCCATCAGCACTGAGCTGTGTCATGCTGGCTGGCGGAATATATTCAGGGAGATTGTAAATTGAAGTATAGTCAAACCGCATCTTTTCATTGATGTGTTTGAAATTCCGCTCTATGGCCGTTCGGATAATGCAAAGGTGTCGGATTATCCGAGCCGCCTTGTCCTGTTCAAGCCGTTCATAAACTTCCATTTTCGGCGGCTCGTGCTCATTCTCAAAAATCCGCTTTGGCACACCAATCAAATAGGCAATCTTAGAAATAATCTCATAGGTGCTGTCTTTATACCTTATTATATCTGCTTCGGGGACTTGAGCATTGACGATTCCAGTATCGCTGCCATCTGCAATCGTGATAATGCGCTCATCTTCATCCAGCTCTGTTGTTTCGCGGACATCCATATTATGTTCCTTTCGAGGCATAGCGTTGATAACGAACAGTAGACGATGAATAGTCACACAGTCATTACATTATCCGTCCACATTTCACATTGGCTCATCACGGTCTGAACTGCGTCATCCATGCCCTCTGGCGGGTATTTGTGTTTTTTGAGAAGGCGCTTGACCAACCGGCGCATACCGGCTCTGGCGCTTTCTTTCTTCTGCCAGTCTATTGTCCGGTTCTTACGGAGCAGATCGGTCAGCTCTTTTGTAATTGCAATCAGTTCGTCATGTTCGTAGAAGTCTTTGATGGCTTGGGGCTTGGTCAGGGCATCGTAGAATGCAAGCTCGTCGGCGGTCAATCCCAGCTTTTCGCCCTCTGCGTTTGCATCGGCAATTTCTTTGGCAAGCTTCAAAAGCTCCTGAATGACTTCCTCATTGGTCAGCATCCCATTCAGGTATCGGTTCATTGCACCCTGAATAAGTTCAGAAAACTTCTCCGATTTGACAATATTAGTTCGCCGGTAAACCGACACCTGTTCGGCAATCAGCTTTTTCAAGAGTTCAACAGCAAGGTTTTTCTCCTTCATGTTGGCAATCTCTTCAAGGAACTTCGGATCGAACAGCGAAAACTCCGCCTTCACATCCGAGAAAAGATTGATTACGCCCTCGCTCTTGATACTGTGTTTCAGCAGCTCATTGATCCGCTCGTTTACTTCCGGCAGCGTAAACTTCTTACCCGTACCACCGGACAGAAGCCGGACAATCATCGTTCGGACAGATTCAAAGAATGCTGCTTCAAAGCGTGTCTTTTCATCTACCAAGCTACCGCACAGCGAAAGTGCCTGTTTGAGAAGCAAAGCCTCCTTGATGTAGATGTTTTGCGTCTTCTCCTTGTCGGGAAGGTCTTGCTCTGCGACGCTCTTGCCGAGAATGTAGTTGACACCCCCGGTAATCGCCTTCGCCTTATCAAGGTCAGTTCCAGTCATGAACTTATCGTAGTTATAACCGTAGAATAGGTCACGGCACACGGACAGTTTCTCAAGGAATTTCGGATATGCAGCCTTGCTGACATCCGTGTCACCGTAGTTCTTCTTGTCCCGCGCCGTATAGTCATTCATAGCCTGTTTCAGCGCAGCAGCGATGCCCACATAGTCAACAACCAAGCCGCCTTCCTTGTCCTTGAAAACGCGGTTGACACGAGCGATAGCCTGCATGAGGTTGTGACCGGCCATCGGCTTATAGACATACATTGTGGCAAGGGAAGGAACATCAAAGCCCGTTAGCCACATATCCACAACGATAGCGATTTTAAGCGGCGAGTCGTTGTCTTTGAACTTTCTCGCCATATCTTCTTTGTGAGCCTTATTGCCGATTACTTCACGCCACTCTTCGGGATCGTTGTTGCCCTGCGTCATGACAACTGCGACCTTTTCCGTCCAAGCAGGACGCAACTCTAAAATCCGCTTGTATATCTTCATGGCGATGGGACGGGAGTAGGCAACAATCATCGCCTTGCCAGTCAGGATATTGGCACGATAGTTTTCGTAATGGTCGAGAATATCGTCCACCAGAGAACGGATCGTCTGGTCAGCCCCCAGAATTGCCTCCATCTGGCCAAGTTCCTTCTTGCTCTTTTCGATAACATAAGGATCGGCATTCTCTGCCATCAGGTCATACTCATCGTCAATAAGATGCAGCGTCTTTTCATCAAGCTTGAGATGGATGACACGGCTTTCATAGTAAACCGGTCTGGTCGCTCCGTCCTCAACTGCCTGAGTCATATCGTAAATGTCGATATAATCACCGAACACCTCACGGGTGCTCCGATCTTTAGAAGAGATGGGAGTACCGGTGAAGCCAATGTATGTAGCGTTCGGAAGACTATCACGAATAATCCGGGCAGTGCCGATAATTGTCTTTGCTTCGACCTCGCCGTCTTCCTTCTGGCGCACTACAACTTTCTCTGTTAATCCGTATTGACTGCGGTGCGCCTCATCCGCCATGACGATGATATTCCGACGCTCAGAAAGAGGCTCACCGCTTTCCTCAAACTTCTGCATGGTAGTGAAGATGATGCCGTTAGCCTGACGGTTTGCAAGCAGCTCTTTCAGGTGGGTTCGGCTTTGAGCGTGTTGCGGCGTTTGGCGTAAGAAATCCTTGCAGCGGGCAAACTGGCCGTAGAGCTGGTCATCCAAGTCGTTTCGGTCTGTGATCACAACGATTGTCGGGCTTTCCAATGCCTCTTGCAGATAGTGGGCATAGAACACCATAGACAGCGATTTTCCGCTGCCCTGCGTGTGCCAGAACACACCGCCTTTGCCATCTGTGACGGTTGCCTTTTGAGTGGAAGCAATCGCCTTCTTGACGGCAAAATACTGATGGTAGGCGGCAAGCACTTTGAATGTTTTCTCGCCGTCCACATTGAAGCAGATAAAGTTTTTCAGGATGTCGAGGAATCGGTTCTTCTCAAACAGTCCCTCAAAGAAGGTGTCAAAGGCTGCGTACTGTGTGTTCTCGTAGCTGCCGTCCGTTGTTTTCCACTCCATGAAGCGGTCTTCACCGGAGGTGATGGTTCCGGCCTTTGAGGTGGTCATATCGCTCATGACGCAGACCTCATTGTAAATAAACATGGAGGGGATCTCGTACATATAATTGCGGAGCTGGCGGTATGCGTCGGAAGCATCTGTCTCTTCGCGGGAGGGAGATTTCAGCTCCACTACGACAAGGGGAAGACCATTGATGAAGAGAATGACATCCGGGCGTTTTTCGGAGTTTTCGATGAAAGTCCACTGGTTGGCAACGGTAAAGTCGTTATTGGCAGGATTTTTGAAATCAACAAGGTAGACGAGGGTGGAGCGTTCCTCGCCATTTACAAAGTATTTTACAGAGATACCGTTTTGCAGATAGTCGGTAAAGGTCATGTTCTTTTGCAGCAGTGAGCCGGACTCAAAGTTCTTGAGCTTGTAAATGGCCTCATTGATAGCATCCAGAGGCAAGCCCTTATTGATGCGCTGTAAAGCGGGCAACAGGACATCCTCGTAGAGCGGAGAGTGATAATCACGCTCTACATCCGGTCCGTAGACATAGGTGTAGCCAAGTCCTTCATTGAGTAATTGGAGAACTGCATTCTCGTAATTTGATTCGGTATAATATCCTGCCATTTCTGTTGCTCCTTTGTTCGATCTGCTGTGTTATCATCTAACCCTTTCTGCAATCGTGTCAAGCTGTCCTGCGATCACAGCGAACTCGCAGTTCATATCAAGCGTTTTTACGCTGATCTGATTGCCGCTCATCTGGTAATCTCCATCCGGCTGAACGGCATCATCTGTCTTGGCGTATAGAAGCATCCCCGCTACCGTTTCTCCGGGCGCTGCATCCCAGTTCTTGACATATGTGAAAATCTGATACAAATTCCCTGAGTGGAGCGTTTGCGTCATATAGGGTGCTTTCATCTGCATATTGTGCGTGTAGAACTTTGCGTCGATTATAAGCGTTTTTCCAGCTTTCTTGTTTGAAAGCACGATGTCGGACTGCATGGTAGGCAGAAGCGTTCTGTACCCATCTGTCACTTGCCAAGCGATTTGCGGGGAATACGCACGAATGTCCGGGTGCTCCCGCTGATAATAGCCCAGTATGAATTTCTCATACAGCTTTGCCATTGTCATGTCATCCGCATAATCCATAATACGGGTAGATCCGTCTGCGGTCGTTTGCAGCAGTCCTTTCAGAACAAACCGGCATATTTCAATTATCATCCGATAGGTCTGATTATTGCGGTCATATTGGATGTTCCAGTTGATGTTATGAGCGTCCAAAGTATCTACGCCATCGAAGAAGACAAGCAGCTTGCGGATTTCCTTCTTCCTCGCTTTGGCAATATCTGCACGGAGCAGGACGGCCATTGTTGTTTTGATAATGCGATTTGTATAGGCATTAACTGAAAACTCATCATAGGCGCAGACGAGCTGTTTTTTACGAAGGACTTGGGTTTTGATGGATTCTCCAATTTCAAGCTTGCCTCTTGGGGAAGCCAGCGGCTCTTCCTTTGTTATGTACTGTCTGCATAAGCCCCGCTTAATCTGAACAGACACGCCTTTGCATAGGATAGCAGCCAGCAGCTCTGCGGTGTTTCGGAAATCCTCAGCGGCAACATCCTTATAGCCTTGCTCGTGCAACACTTGGAACGCATAGGCCAGCATATAGTAGATGTTGCGAATGGGAATCATTTGACCACCTCACGAAGAGTACGGCTCCAATCCTTGACTTTTGCGGCTTCATCAAACCAGTATTCTTTGAGCAGCGGGATCAGCTCAAACTCTACCACGGACTTCATCCAATCGTCTGTGACTGTGGTGTTCGTACAGAAATAACTATGGCCGATGCAGAAACCTTCGCCCAGCGAATCATCATTCGCTATCACATCATTAAGCTGCTCCACTGTGGCAATCAGGCGGTCGAACTTCGGGTTGTTGATCTTCGCCCTATATGCCCTGAAACCAGACGAGTTAAATGCCGGTGTCATCTCAAAGAACGCAAAACGGCGGCGCAGTGCATAGTCCAACATAGCAAGGCTTCGGTCAGCGGTGTTCATCATGCCGATGATGTAAACATTGCTTGGAATGGAGAACTGCTCGTCCGCGTAGAGAAGCTGCAACTCAACTCCGCGCTTATCGCTTTCAATGAGCATGAACAGCTCGCCAAAAATCTTGCTCAAGTTGCCTCGGTTGATTTCGTCAATGATGAAGAAATAGGGACGGTCATCTTCTGCGGCCTTGCGGCAGAACTCATAGAAAACGCCTTTCTTCAACTCGAAGCCTGTTTCCGTGGGGCGGAAGCCCATGATAAAGTCTTCGTAGCTGTAACTCTGATGGAATTGCACCATCTTTACGCGGTTCGTGTCTTTCTCGCCCATGATAGAATAGGCAAGCCTCTTTGCTGCAAAGGTTTTTCCGACGCCCGGTGCGCCTTGAAGGATCACATTCTTCTTCGTCAGCAAGAGAGCCTTGAGGATGTTGTAGCGGTCTTCATCCATGAACACATCATGCAGGAAATCGTCGGCGGTATATGGATCGTATGTCCGTTCCTCTTCATCCTCGTCTTGGATAGCAACATTTGTACTTTCTCCATCAAAAAGGCTTTGCGTCTTCTTCACAAAATCGGTATAAGGCGTTACATCGGTCAGGGTTTTCATCGCCAACTGCTCAGGATGTTCCCAAAAACCTTTGTCAGTCCATCGGACGGTGCGTGTGTTGCGGTAGTGCTCGCGGGTGGGATCATATACATACTCGCCCTCAACAACACCTCTGCCAATGATTTCTTTTCTTCCTTTTTTGACAAAGATGATGTCGCCGGGTTTGATGTCATTTGCAAACTGCCATGTGGCGTGAACTTGGTTCTTATACGAGCTTGTCCCTCCGTAGACTTCCCGCATCTTAGCTCGCATTTCTTCCTTGGAGCTGTACTGCATGAGATCGCCCATGTCATCCCAGCCGATAGCCATAATGCCCTCAGCATAATCGTTCTCCCAGTTGACAGAGCCATCGCCAGCAGCATACAGCCAATACCGGACGGCTGTGTCATCGACCGTGAGGGCAGTATCAGAGGATTCCTTCGGGATGATGCCCTCAAACATCTTCTCGCTGAAATCCATATCAATATTGTTGTCCTTGACTACCTTTGTGCAGCCTCGGCGGATGCTGTTCGACTTGTTTCCGGTCTGCTCATAGTAATAGGTTATGTTGTCATGGGTGGCCTTTAAGGCATTGACCATGCGATCCTTGCCATAGTCCTGTCCGATATGGACGATGAAGTAAATCGTTGTTTCTGTATTGCCCCGGCGGGTGTACTTTGTTCCCTCCATCATGGATGCAAACAGCATGACCATGAGCTTATGGGATGTTTCCCCGAAGAACGGAACTTCCTTGCACATGGCTGCAACAGCGTCATCGGAAGAAAGCGCTCCATCGTAGGCCGCTTTTGCATATTTGTAGACAGCCACTTCGCAATCGTACTCCGGTCCCACATAGGCTCTCACACCGCCTTTGGTATCCAGGAACTCTTTAAGCATCTTGAGATCATTGAAATAACCGGCTGTGCGTTCCTCAGCGCGTTCCGACATCACATCATGTTTCAGAAATTCGAGTATGTCCTGCTTTGCCGCTGCCATAGACTCGTCGCTCTCGAAACACTTCCAGAAGGAGAGGGCAATGGTATTCTGATACAGGTAGAAGGCATCAGAAACATGGGTGCTGAGACTGCTTTCTGCCCAGTCAGGATGCTTCTCACGCAGATAATCCTTGTATTCTTTTCTGGCGCGACTGATTGTTTCTTGTATATCCATTGCACATACCTCCCATTTTCAAATCATATTATACCGCGTTTTGGCAGCGCGTGGTCGCTCACAATGCGACAAGGGCGATAAACGATAATTTA
>DXUR01000240.1 GCA_019417795.1 Clostridiales bacterium
GATACTTGTATTGTATGTGCAATCGACCGGGATTGTAATAACCTGAAAGTGCAGTAGACTCAAAAAGCAATTCAAAACAGCTGATTTTTCAAGGCATAAGGTTTATAATGAGCAGCGCCACTACCCCCAGAAAATTCACGATTCCAAAGGAGAGGGATACTCCCAGCAGCACCTTATATTTTTGCATTGCCGTTTCCGTCAGGTCACTTTTTCCATTTTCCATTTCTGTTTGAAGGTTCTGTTGGTACTGGGTCAGCTGTGTGCTGCTGCTCGCCGCATTTTCCGTCAGCTGCTGCACGATCACTGCCAGTTGCTCCAACACTTTTTCCTCGTCAGCATCAACCTGTTGAGAAAGCGCGTCCAGCTTTTGTTCCGCGCCGACAAATCCTTTTTCTATTACATCGCGCGATTTTTCATCTTGTTTTTCCAGCTTTTCACCAAACTGCCGGAAATTATCGTCCATCTTTTCTTCTGTTCCGGCAAAGCCCTTTTCTATCGTCTCATACGAGTTTTCCCCCTGCCTTCTCAGCTCTTCCTGTATTATTTTCTTTGCTGTTTCGATTTCTTGCTCAGTTTTCTCCATTTCTTGCAGCAGAGTCTGATTTGCCTGAGCCGCGGCTTCGTTGTCCGTTTTCATCTGATCCATGATGGTCTTTCTGGCACCAGTCACGCCTCGAGTGATATTATTTTGCAGCGTTTCCAGCTCATCCATGATGTCCGTTTTTGAATTCTTCAGAGTATCCTCTTTTGCCGTTTTTCCCATGCTTCTATCTGTTCGTGTCACAGCCTGTTTGACGGTTTCCAGCTCCGCTTTCACAGCTTCATACTGGCCGTTTTCATCGGATGCGGCCTTTTCCAGCTTCGTCTGCAATTCCTCCGTCAGCGGCTGCACAACGTAGCCCTGAAATAGTGCGCCCACCTCACTTCTTGTTTTGTTGTCTATCGTCTTATGATTTATGTCCATCACTCGTTCTCCTCAAATTCTCAAAGTCTTGTTCCGTCAGTGCCAGCAGCAAAAACAGTTTCATTTTTTCTTCTCCTGAAACACTCTGCTCCATCTGTGCCACGATCTCATCGCGCTGCTGTAAATAATGTCTTTGTGCCACTTTCAGATAGCGGGCCAATCTTTTGCTATCCTCTTGTCGAATCATCTCAATGGCAGCTTTCTGCTTTTTCAGCGCTTCCAGCTGCATCTTGGGCGCAATTTGTTCATTCAATGATTTATCACGAATAGATTTTTTCTTATTATATAAATTCATCTGCTCCCTTTTCTGGTTCTTCAAATTGCTGAGTTCTGTTTCGATTTCGTCGCACCATTTATTACAGCAACCACTTTGCAGCATCTCTTGAACGTTTACTGCCATTTCGCAGTTAAACCTTTCCAAATCTGTACATTTCACCTTCAGAAAAAATCCGCCCGGATAATACTTGGGATAATATGTTTCCCGCGACTGTTCCAAAATGTCCAGTATTGGCAAATCGGTTTTGGCTGGCTCCGCCAGCTCAGCCTGAGCAAATGTTTCACAGACCGTCTTCCAGTACAAGTCAACTTCTTCTTTCAGTCCTCTCAATACCGCTGCCAGCACCTTTCGGTCTGCGAGTGCTTCTTTTTCACTGCATCGTTGGTCTTTCAGATACCGTCCATCCGATTTATCCCGGTACAGCTGTTCCTGATTTATCGTATCCTCTGCAATCGAGTTGAGTTTATCGCCTGCGCTTCTGAAGTTTGCAGTCTGATCCTCCAGCTGACTTTTGGCCCATTCCAACTGTTTGATTTTTCGGTCCAGCGTACTGATCATATCGTCTTTTTCGAGTTCTTTGCAATCATCCCTTGCTTTTCGAAATCGCTCATCTGCACGCCGGATCTCCCCTTCTTTTTCCCTGATCTTCCGTTCCGTCTCTTCCAGCCTGTCGCTTTCGTAAGAATCTACCCGGCTTTTCAAATCTTCGATGGCCGCTCGGAACCGCTGTCCCTCCCGAGCTGTAATGGACGTTCTCAACGCTTGCAGCGTACTTTCCACGGTTTCTTTCACTTCCGCTGCATCTTCTTCGTCCAGGCTTTTCTGCATCGTATCCAGCGACTGTCCTAAATCTACTGGAAACAGCTCCATCTGTGTATTCTCGCCCAGTACGCTCTTCAGCGTCCGGGCATAAATTTCGTCGATATACTCATGAAAATTCTTTTCACGGGCAGCACGCTTCGTCCTGAAGTAACTGCGGATATTCTCTGCACTGTAGGAGCCTGTGCTAACAACTATAAAGCGCTCCGGTCGATTTTGCCACGAAACTTTTCCGGGCAGTTCCATCGACCCCAGCGACTGAATATCCGCCGCATTGCACGCTACGATGCAGACCTGCGAAAACGGGAGATATGCGTTTATCAGGTTTTCCACATGAGGCCTTTCCCTGTCATTCGCACTCTGCACACCCGGCATATCAATAATGCGAATTGAACCGACTGCGGACTCTTCCATAAAAAAACTCCGCGGAATATCGATGAACAAGATCTCGTCCGTAGAAGTTCTCTGGCCACTTTCCACGTCCTGCCGTACCTGCTGCAAAGCTCTGACCATCTCTTTCGCATCGTAATATTTCTTTTCCGGCGTCGGTTCGTCGAGCTTTGCAAAGGCCAGTGCATACTTATCCGTCGCCGACTTTGCATAAATGATCGCGGTCACTGTAGAGGAATTACCCTGCGGTGAGCCTGCACGCAGAGTGTTATAGACGTCATTGAAGTTTTCATCCCGGATGCCGATCATCTTCAAAATCAGCGTTGACTTTCCGATTTGTGACTTCCCGCATATCATGACGAGATACGTCTCATTTTCATCCTGATATTTCAAAAAGCGGTTGTCCTTTGTGGCTGTCAGGTCCTCCTTTAACTCATTGAACGCCTTTTCCTGCCAGTCTGAGCGTCTCTGAAAAAGCTGGCCGCAGTTTATGTCTTCTATCATAAGAAGTTTTCCTCCAGTTTTTCTGTACACCGGTCTGCCAACTCGTCCAGCAAATCTCTGGCTGCATTAATTTGCTTTTTGACATTGTAGATCTGCTGCGTTTTCCGGCTGCTGGAGTCCGTATCGATCAGATTTTCTTCCAGTCTCCCCCGAATCATCGCCATCTTCGCCTTATAATCTTCTACGGCGTCTTCTTCCAACTTATCATAAATCGTATCCAGTGCTACTCTGGCACGGCCATAATCATCACACTGTATCCTCGTAATGTCACGTCCAATGGCAATGGCCGCACCAGCCGCAAGCGCTCCTCCTGCAACCGTTGCCACAACGCCTACACTGACGCCAAAAGAACTCGCAATTTGCGGAATCAGATTGAGCTGTGCATCGCCGATCAGATCCATACCTGTCATACCCGCAAGGCCGACCGAAAATTTCTGCACCGAACTAGACTGCTGATAATTGTCGTACAACATTTCACTCGTTTTTCTTTGTTCTTCTGTGATCTCGCCGCCCGCCTCTTTGCTCGTACGACCTGCATCATGCAGTCTGGCCGCTGCTGCGCCAACCCCAAGAACAAAATCGCTTGCACTCTTTGCACTTTGTTCCACTCTTTCCCACGAAATCTGGCCTTCGCAGGGTTTATATTCCTCAGCGCCAATATCTTTTGCCATTGCATCATAGCACGACATACTGTAATAATACGTGCCAATTTCGACAAGCGAGGCCATCAACCGACGGCTTGAAACATTTTCAGGCACAAAATTCGGCTCATTTTTACCGCTCGGCTTTTGGAGCAGGCTATAGAGCGACTTCGGCACCTCCAAATTTTGCTTATCATCAGTCAAATGGCGCTCTTCATCTATTGACAGCAGCTTGGGCAGCGATGCATTCTGCGGATCTTCCAACGTCCGAAGAGATTTCTTCAGTGCCTCCATCCTGCACCGTTCTGGCACCAGGACGCGTTTGCAAGTATAACCCTCTTCATGTTCATACAGCGAATCTTTTACGATTTGCTCCGCTGCTTCCATATCTGCTTTGCTCACACCCAGAATCGCTTTGCGGAGGCTATGAAGTTTTCCGTTTCGCTCATCGAATTTATGGCTCAGCATATCTCGGCTCTTCTTTGCGCCCTTCCCATACTCCTCTTTCAGTTTTGTCTGATACTGCTTGACTTGGTTGGCCAGTGCCTCATCAAACTGCCGCAGAAATTTATCATTCGCGTGGCTGACAATATCTCCGTCATCCGTTGTTTCCAGAATTTCTTCGATCTCACTGAGTTTTCCCCGGATAACATCTATTTCATCCTTCAGATAATCGATGTTATTTTCCTGCGACCGCATGCTTTTACAGCCGTATAGAATGATTGCATTGTGCAGCTGCTGAATCCACTCTTCGTTTATTTCCGGCTCCGCATATGCACCTGTGCAGACTACTTGATTTTCATTTTCAATTTTCATCTCCCGCATAAAAGTCTCTCGAACTGCCGCGTTCCCATCCACAGCACTATCCGAACGGGTAATTGCGTAGATGATGTGTGCTCCAAATTTTTCCGCAAGCTCTTTCAGGTGGCGATAATTATCCTGCTGAGAAAGCAGTCTCCCATCAAACGCAAATATTGCCGCATCGGAAGAGCTGATAGCAAAGTCCACCAGAGTTTCCCGGTAACTTTTCCGTGCCTCAAAACCAGGCAGCAGGACAAACGAGGTCTTTTCGTTTTCTGTATGTTTATAAGGGACCCGCAATTCCAGATACAGCGTTGCTGCATTCGTACCCTTGGAAGCCTCCCGAAATTCTTCCGGCGACATTTCTAATTCCTGCTGATGATATTCTCCATTTGCGTCCTTCATGATCTGAATTGCGTACAATTCCGGCTTTTTGTCAGCCGTCATATCCTCTTTTTCGGTAATGAATACCGGTATCTCCTCACCGCGTTCCAGAGAAATATTCAAGCAGTCATCATCCAGCCCATAGAAGTGCTTCATCAGAGTCGTTTTGCCCGCGCCCTGCATACCGGAAACGCAAATCAGTGTTCTTTCATACATCAAGGAAGCAAGCTTTATCTTGCGCACCGAACCCATCAGTTCCCGAGCCATCCGGGCTGCGTGTTGCATATCGTTGTCTTTCCCGGGGTCATCATCTTCCGGGGCGCCGTTTTGGACATGGCCTGCCAGACGATCCATCAGCGACATGATCGTCAGGCATCGGTGGGTCAACTGATCCAGTTCCGAAAGGGAGATCAGATTCTTCTTTTCATTGCTCATTTCAACGTCTCCATTCATCGTTCAGCCATTTTATTGTGGAAAATATATCCTGCCGCAGCTCCGGC
>DXUR01000241.1:0-1187 GCA_019417795.1 Clostridiales bacterium
CCCGGCGGATGCAAAAGGGCGGGGGCCCTTGGGGGCGGCCGCCGTTTGATTCAGTTTTCTTCCGCGTCCGTCGGGCCCACCTGCCGCAGCAGCTCCTCCGCGGATACACCGAACAGCTTCGCCAGCGCCAGCAGATTGGAGGTGCTGGGGTCCGCCGTTCCGGTCTCCCACTTGCTCACCGCCTGACGGCTGACACCCAAGGACTCCGCCACGAACTCCTGAGTCATCTTGCACCGGACCCGGTGCTCCTTCAAGACCTCCCCCAGCGAGCGGCGGGTCTCCGCCTTCTCCTTTCGGACCTCCCCGGAGCGGTTGTACTTCCGCAGGGCCTTGACGCCCTGCACGGCGGCGTAGATCACAAACGCGAAGATCGCCAGCCGCACCAGTGTGACCACCAGCAGTAAAATAAGTGATATTGACATATTGATATCCTCCTTTGCTCTCCGGTACCGCTTTCAGCACCATGGATCTGATGCCGTCATGCTACCAGACAAAGGCGGTTGCGGCCACCAAATATGGCGCAACTTTCCGTTGCGCGGCCTGCTTTTGCGCCTGAACAGGCTCAGTCCTGCGTCAGAACGCCGGTGAGGTCCAAGGGCTTGCCGTCGGCCCACAGGCGCTCCAGATCATAGAAGCTCCGGGCCTCGGCGCTGAACACATGGACGCAGATGCAGCCGTAATCCAACAGCACCCAGGTACCGTCCCGGTAGCCCTCCCGACGCAGGGGCTTCTCCCCCGCCTGCTCCTCCAGCAGCTTCTCCACAGAGCCGCACAGGGCGTTGATCTGGGTGTTGGAGCTGCCGGTGGCAATGACGAAATAATCCGCCAGGGTCGTAATGTCGGTGATCTCAATGGCGGAGATCTCCTTGCCCTTCTTCTCATCCAGGGCCTTGGCGGCCAGAATGGCCAGTTCCTTCGGTGTCATCATACTTTTAAAATCCTTTCTGAATGTCTTAGCCGCCCATCGGCAGCGGTTCTCCGGTCGCAGGGTCCAATCCCTGATTCGCATCGGGCGTTGCAGGTTCCTCCGGCGGCACCACGATGATGCCGGGATCTTCCGGCTGGTCCGGTGTCTCCGGACTGCCGGTGCCCGTCTCTCCCCCGGTGGAGCCGGAGGGGTCTGTGGTCTCCGTCCCCGTCCCCGGCGTTTCCGGTGTGGCCGGGGTCTCCGGCGTGGGTTCAGACGG
>DXUR01000241.1:1287-5280 GCA_019417795.1 Clostridiales bacterium
GTCACGATCTCCCCGGTGTCCGGGTCGATCAGGTTGCCGTTTTCGTCGGTAATATAGTCCTTTTCCGGCTCATCCTTCTTGCCGCTGCCCATCAGAGTCGGCGGCACGGCGGCCTTGCTGTCCTCTACATGGCCGGTGGTGGAACTGATGCTGCCGTCGGCATTGACGGACATGATGTCCAGATCCGACAGGGTGAATATCTCCTTGAAGGGGCTGAGCTGGTTATTCACAATGTCCAGCAGCTTGCCGGGAATAGGCACCACATATTCCAGATAGAAGTCCTTGCCGAGCTGCTTACTGTATGCTCGACTGTATGCCGCCGCGCCCTTGTACGGCATAGTCATGAAGTTCACATCGTCCATGCTCAGGCCGCCGGAGAAGGCCTGCTTGCCGAACCAGAGGATATTCTGGAAGCTCAAGTCCGTCTCCACGGATTCCTCGAACACCTTGGCGATCTTGCCGATATTCAGCACGTTTTTCGGCTGCATCATCTCCTTGATGACCGCCTTCAGGAAGTTCTGCTGCAATTCCATACGGCCCGCGTCTCCGACGCCGCCCTTGTTATAGCCGTAAGGGCTGTCCTTATCGTTCTTCCGCCAGCGGATGACCTGCATGGCGTCGTCGCCGCTCAGGTGCCGCAGGCCCGGCGCCTGCTCAATGACCAGATTCTGAGCCGGGTCGTGGTAGTCCATGGGATAGGGCACATCGAAATCCACGCCGCCGATGGCGTCCACGATCTTGCCCACGGCCTCCCATTCCAGGATCACCTGATAATCCGGCTCAAAGCCAACCAGCTGGGAGATTTCTTTATAAAGAGCCTTGATGCCCTTCTCCCCGCCGCCGTTCATGTTGTAAACGGAGTTGATCTTCTTCACGTCCCAGTTGACGTTTACCATGGTGTCACGGGGAATGGACATGACGTTGGCCTTCTGGTTGGTCACATCGTAGCTGGCCAGCAGCATGGTGTCCGTGTTGCCGCCGCCCCCGGTGTCCCGGCCTAAGATCAGCACGGTGTAGTAATCCTTGCTCTTCCGTTCGCCGCTGACGCGGGGCTGCACGCCGTCGCCGTAGTCGATGCCGTCCCCCGCCTGGGTGCCGTCTGCGTTGGAGCCGTTTCCCTTTCCGGGCAGTTCCGGCTTGACGAACAAGCCGTCCAGTGCCACCACGGCCACCAGCACCACTGCCAATACGATGGCCACCGCCAGCAGCCACTTCTGCCTCTTTGTCAGACGGCTGGGCTTCTTTGTTTTCTTCTGTTTGGATTCCTTCTGTTCTAAACGCTTTCCAACATTTTCTGCCATAGGTTTATCTCTTTCCTTTCAGCCAGTCGCGCGCCTCCACTGTAGCGTGGTGGACGGGATTTCCCATTTCCGTCATCTCGTCGATGGTCATTTCCAGTCCCATCAACATCCCTCGATCCAGATTCTCATACACACATGCCCGTAAATCGTTTACACCGGGAAAATCCCGGGAGGGCTCAATATAATCCGCCAGATAGATGATCTTTTCCAGCAGCGTCATGTCCGCGTGGCCGGTGGTGTGCCACCAGATTGCCCGGTAGATCTCATCGTCCACGCCGAACACCTCCCGGGCGATGGCCGCGCCGGTCTTAGCGTGAAGCAGCTTCAGCGCCTTCTGCTCCAGCTCGTCCAACTCGATGCCATATTGACGGCACAGGGCCAGCTGCTCCGGCATATCCAGCTTCTTCGTGCAGTCATGGAGCAGCGCCGCTACACGGGCCTTCTCCACATCCGCGCCGTAGCGGGTCGCCAACCGGATGGCCTCCTGCTCCGTCCCCAGCACATGGGGGATGCGCTTGTACTTCAGATAGCTGAGGGCCACCGGACGCAGCTGAGAAAGTGTCAAGCTTTTCAGGTTTACATCCGTTCCGTACAAATGGTTTCGCAGGATATAACCGTACACCGCCGGCGGCAGCAGGTTCTCCCCCGTCCCGGATGCCAGCCGCTCCCGCAGCTCCGTGGAGGAGATGTCGATGACGCCAGGGACCGTCAGGGTAAAGATCCGGGCGTCCGGGTAGAGACGGTACAGCTTGTCCCGCTGGGTGGAAAACTGCGGTTCCATGTCCGCCTTTGTTCGGCCGAAGGCGGCGATCCCCGCAAGGGACGCGATCTTCTCCGGCTCATGCCACGTTTCAAAGCTGAGGAACATATCCGTCCCCATCAGCAACCACAATTCATCCTCCGGGAATTGCGCTTTCAGCTCCGCCAGCGTGTCGGAGGTAAAGCTCTTTCCCGCCCGGCGCACCTCCATATCCAGCGTTTCCACCTTGCTCCCAAGGCCCAGCTGCTCCCCCGCCATGCGGGTCATTTCCAGCCGCTGCTCCGCCGTGGCGCTGCCTGCGGGCAGGTCCTTGTGGGGCGGGATGCTGGCGGGGATCAGCAGCAGCTTGTCCAGTTTCAGCGTGGCGATCACGGCCGCAGCCGCCGTCAGATGCCCCAGATGGGGCGGGTTGAAGGTTCCTCCGTAAATACCGATTTTCAAGAAAATTCCATCTCCTGTTTCAACGCGATCCCGCTTACGCCTGCCGCTTTTTTGACGGCTTCACCAGCTGGATACGCTTCTCTCTGGGCTTGCTGTGGCTCTCCCGGTACAGCACGAACTTGGTGCCGATCACCTGCACCACCTCGCTGCGGGTGGCCTTTGCCAGCTCCTGCGCCGCGAGACGGGCGTCATACTCGATATTGTTCTCCAAAACCCGGCCCTTGATGAGTTCCCGGGCCTCCAGCGCATCGTCGGTCTGCTTGACGAGGTTCTCCCCGATGCCATCCTTGCCGATGTGGATGATGGTGTCGATGGTGTTGGCCAGCCCTCGCAGCTGGGCTCTCTGTTTGCTTGTCAGTTCCATAAAATTCCTTTCGATCGTTCGTTTCTGATAGTTCAGTCCATCTTTCCAGAAGCCGCCGGCTTCCCGGTTTTTTCTATTAGACGGTTATTTCTTCAAATAAGTTTCCAATTTCGCGGTAAATTTCCGGAGGGCCTTGCCACGGTGGGAGATCTCCGCCTTTTCCTCTTGGGTCATCTGTGCAAAGGTCTTTGCCTTGTCAGGCACGAAGAATACGGGGTCATAGCCGAAACCGCCCTCCCCCATGGGGGCAAAAGCGATGGTGCCGGGGGCCTGCCCCTCGGCGGTGATGGTGTCCCCATTGGGGAAGGCACAGGCAATGGCGCAGGTAAAATGAGCCGCACGGGTGGTCTGCCCCCGCATAGTTTGCAGCAGCAGCATATACCGTCCCCTGTCATCCAGCCCCTCGCCGCCGTACCGGGCGGAGTACACACCGGGGCCGCCGTTGAGGGCGTCCACGCACAGGCCGGAATCGTCAGCGATGGCGGGCAGCTTCGCCAGCTCGCAGATAGCCTTGGCCTTCAGCATGGCATTCTCCGCGAAGGTGCTCCCGGTCTCCTCCACGTCCACGGTGATCCCCAGTTCCTTGGGACTTACTACCTCCACACCGAACTGGCCCAGAATGGCCCCCATTTCCCGGATCTTATTGGGATTATGGGTCGCTAATACAAATTTCATCACAGTGCTCCTCCCAGCGCTTCCTTCTGAATTTTCAGCAGTTCCCGGTTGCCCTTGGCGCACAGCCGCACCAGTTCCTGCTGCTCCGTCAGGGTGAAGGCACGGCCCTCGCCGGTGCCCTGCAATTCAATGATCTCGCCCAGCTCGTTCATCACGCAGTTCAGATCCACCTGCGCCCGGCTGTCCTCGCTGTATTGGAGGTCCAGCAATGCCTGCTCGTCCACGATGCCGGCAGACACGCCGGTGACAAAGTGGCGGATGGGCGTGGAGCCCAGATAGCCCTCCTCCACCAGCTTCCGGCAGGCCAGGGCCAGGGCCACAAAGCCGCCGGTAACGGAGGCGGTGCGGGTATCGCCGTCCCCCTGCAGAACATCGCAGTCGATGTTGATGGTCCGCTCACCCAGGGCCTTCATATCCACCGCTGCCCGCAGGCTGCGGCCCACCAGCCGCTG
>DXUR01000242.1 GCA_019417795.1 Clostridiales bacterium
GCCTTCGACATCTGCGAGAAGAAAATCGCGGATCACGGTCTGGAAATGAAATTGGTGAACGTATCTGCCAGCTTTGATGGCAGTAAGATCATTTTCTTCTTTACCGCCGACGGCCGGGTGGACTTCCGGGAGCTGGTGCGGGATCTGGCCGGCGTGTTCCGGGCCCGGATCGAGCTGCGTCAGATCGGCGTCCGGGACGAGGCCAAAATGGTGGGTGGTCTCGGCATCTGCGGGCGGCCCTTCTGCTGCTCCCAGTTTTTGGACGGGTTCCTGCCCGTCTCCATCAAAATGGCCAAGACTCAGAATCTCAGCCTGAACCCCACCAAGATCTCCGGCACCTGCGGACGGCTGATGTGCTGCCTGAAATATGAGCAGAACGCCTATGAGGACGCCCAGAAGCGGATGCCCAAGCAGGAATCCTTCGTCCAGACCCCCGACGGCCCCGGCAATGTAAAAGCCGTGGACCTGCTGCGGGAAACTGTAAAGGTCAGTCTGGACAGTGCTCCGGAGACCCAGAAGTGCTACCACAACTGCGAGATCTGTGTCCTGCGCAATGGCAAGGGCAGCCGTGAGGGCATTGAGATCCCCACGGAGCGGCCCGAGCGGTATGTGGAGGAAAAGGAAGAGGAGTTCATCGCGCCGGTGATCTCCCGGCACTTTGAAGCGGAGGAACCGACGGAGACGCCGGCCCCCGTCCGGGAACGTCCCCGCGAGGAGGGCGGCGAGAGCAAGAACCGCCGCCGTCACCGGGGCGGACGCCGCAGAAGCGGCGGCAGCGGCGAGGGGACACCCAACACTTCCGCACCGGCGAAGAAGGAAGCTCCCAAGGCCCCCGAAGGCCAGAGCCGTCAGGGCGGCAAGCCCGCAAACCGGTCTCAGCGGCCTAAGCAGGACCGCCCCCGGACCGAGCGGCCCAAGCAGGACCAGCGTCCCAAACAGGATGCGGCTCCCGCCCGGGAAAAGGTCATCAATCCGGAAAACGGTGAAGCTGTTAAGCGCCGCCGTCACCGGGGCGGACGCCGCCATCGCGGCGGTGGCGGCGGAAACGCCGGCGGAACACCCTCCGCGGAATAAGCGACTATCTCAGGCGGAGCGGGAATCTTTCCGCTCCGCCGTTTTTTAGGAGAATAACTATGGGAAAATTTGACGGCGTCCTGCTGGCCAGCGACTTTGACAATACCATCCTGAATACAGAGTTACCCCGCCGCACCGGCTGTCCCATTCCACCTATTTCACAGCGGAATGTGGAAGCCCTCCGCTATTTCATGGACAACGGCGGCCGCTTTGCCGTAGCCACAGGCCGGGCGCTGCCCGCCTTCCGGATGTTCGCGGAGCAGGTGCCCATGAACGCACCGGCCGTTGTGTGCAACGGCGGCGCGCTGTACGATTTCAAAACGGAGCGCTATCTGGAAACCATGGAGCTGCCAGAGACCATCCGCCCGCAGGGTCAGGATGTGCTGGACCGGTTTCCCACAGCGGCAGTGGAGGCCTATCACATGGACAATGTGATCCATGCCGTGCGGCCCAACGAGTACACCCGGCAGCATGAGCACGTGACCCATGCCGGGGTGCAGCCTGTCCCAACCCTGCTGGAGGTGCCGATGCCCCTCATCAAGATCATGTTTGAGGATGACCATGAGCACCTGCTGGCTCTGCGGGACTATGTGAGCGGACAGCCCTGGTCAGCGAACTACGAGGTGTTTTTCTCCGACAGGACTCTGCTGGAGGTCACCCGGAAGGGCGCCAGCAAGGGAGCTATGGTAGCTCGTCTGGCAAAGCGTCTGGGGATCTCCATGGATCATGTCTACTGCGCCGGGGACGAAAACAACGATCTCTCCATGCTGACGATGGCGGCAGAGGGGTTTGCCCCGGCTAACTGCGTAGAAACCGTGCGAAGCTGCGGCGCTACCATTGTGGCGGACTGCGACCACGATACCCTTGCGGAGATCGTCTCCATTCTGGACAAACGGTACTGAGATCCGGCATATGTATTGACAAAACAGACATTTTTCTCTATAATTCCATCTGACCGCAGAAAACTGAACACAGGGGTGCTGGAGAGAACTCCGGCTGAGATGCGGGGCTGTGACTGCCCTCTTTCCCTTAAACCTGATCCGGGTAATGCCGGCGTAGGAAGTGAACGATCTGTCTTTCCGTACCGCAAGCCCGTTCATGTGGCCTGCGGTACTTTTTTTCAGGAGGGACGTTTATGTCCGCAAAGAATACCGACTCTCATCTCCGTGTCCGGATGCTGTGCGAGGGTGCCATGATGGTGGCCCTGGCCCAGGTACTCAGCTACATCAAGCTGATGGAGCTACCCAACGGCGGCTCCCTGACCCCCGCCATGTTCCCCATCATCCTGTTTGCCGTCCGCTGGGGACTGACTCCGGGCCTCATGGCCGGCTTCACCTTCGGCCTCTTGCAGCTCATTTTTGACGGTGCTTACGCCTGGGGCTGGCAGTCCATGCTGCTGGACTATCTGGTGGCCTTTACTCCCTTGGGTCTGGCTGGCCTGTTCAAGGGCAAGAAGTGGGGCATCTTTGTCGGTACCGTGGCAGGCTGCCTCGGCCGTTTTGTTGTTCACTACATCAGCGGTGTGACCATCTACAAAATTCTGGCTCCCACGGAGTTCATGAAGTGGACCTTCACCAGTCCTTCCGCCTATTCTCTGGTCTATAACGGCTCCTATATGCTGCCCAATACCATCATTGCGCTGGTCATCGCGGCGGTGCTGTATAAGCCCCTGAAAAAGTACATTCTGGGGCAGGATCTCGGCAACTGAAGAAGAACCCCACAACGGCGGTCTGCGTACGCAGACCGCCGTTCGATCTTCCTCAGAATACCTTCGTTTCGCATAAACGATTCATCTAAAAGCGGCCCTCTGCGCTCACTTTTGCAGCATACGTTTGAAAAACCGCCTTTTTCTTTATCGAAAACGTTTAATTTCAAAAGAAAATCTTGTAAAATATATTGATTGTATTTTCTTTCCCAATCTACTATAATACAAAATGGTTATATCCGGAGCCGCAGGCCGCCGGTTTTCCGCATTGGGCGTCCACCGGCTCCATGTTGTTCTATTCTGCCTGTTCCGGGCAAAAATCGAAGGAGAGTTTCTATGAGCAAGAAGTATTGTTACCTGTTCACGGAAGGCAACGCCAACATGCGTGAACTTCTGGGCGGCAAGGGCGCCAACCTGGCTGAGATGACCAACATCGGTCTGCCCGTGCCTCAGGGCTTCACCATCACCACCGAGGCCTGCACCCAGTATTATGAGGACGGCCAGAAGATCAATGACGGCATCTTTGCCGAGATCATGGAATACATCGAGAAGATGGAGAGCATCACCGGCAAGAAGTTCGGCGACCACGAGAATCCTCTGCTGGTCTCCGTCCGTTCCGGTGCCCGCGCCTCCATGCCCGGCATGATGGATACCATTCTGAACCTGGGCCTGAACGAGGACGTTGTTGACGTCATCGCCAAGAAGTCCAACAACCCCCGCTGGGCTTGGGACTGCTATCGCCGCTTTATCCAGATGTACTCCGACGTGGTCATGGAAGTGGGCAAGAAGTACTTCGAGCAGCTCATCGACGAGATGAAGGAGAAGAAGGGCGTCACGCAGGACGTGGATCTCACCGCTGAGGACCTGAAGGAACTGGCCATGCAGTTCAAGGCCGAGTACAAGTCCAAGATTGGCCAGGAGTTCCCCGCCGACCCCAAGGAACAGCTGATGGGCGCCATCAAGGCCGTGTTCCGTTCCTGGGATAACCCCCGCGCCAATGTCTATCGCCGCGACAATGATATCCCCTATTCCTGGGGTACTGCCGTCAACGTGCAGTCCATGGCCTTCGGCAACATGGGTGATGACTGCGGCACCGGCGTTGCTTTCACCCGTAACCCCGCCACCGGCGAGAAGAAGCTCTTCGGCGAGTTCCTGACCAACGCCCAGGGCGAGGATGTCGTCGCCGGCGTCCGTACTCCCATGCCCATCGCTGAGATGGCTGAGAAGTTCCCCGAGGCCTTCCAGCAGTTTGAGGGTGTCTGCAAGACCCTGGAGGACCATTATCACGATATGCAGGACATGGAGTTCACCGTGGAGCACGGCAAGCTCTATATGCTCCAGACCCGTAACGGCAAGCGCACTCCCGCTGCCGCTCTGAAGATCGCCTGCGATCTGGTGGACGAGGGCATGATCGACGAGAAGCAGGCCGTGGCCATGATCGAGCCCCGCTCTCTGGACACCCTGCTGCATCCCCAGTTTGACGCTGAGGCCCTGAAGAAGGCCGCCATCATCGGCAAGGCTCTGGGTGCCTCTCCCGGCGCTGCCTCCGGTAAGATCGTTTTCTCCGCTGAGGATGCCAAGGAATGGGCTGAGCGCGGTGAGAAGGTGGTTCTGGTCCGTCTGGAGACCTCTCCCGAGGATATCGAGGGTATGAAGGCTGCTCAGGGCATCCTGACCGTCCGCGGCGGCATGACCTCTCACGCTGCCGTTGTGGCCCGCGGCATGGGCAAGTGCTGCGTCTCCGGCTGCGGCGACATCAAGATGGACGAGGAGAACAAGCAGTTCGAACTGGCTGGCAAGACCTTCCATGAGGGCGACTGGCTCTCCATCGACGGCTCCACCGGCAAGATCTATGACGGCGCCGTGCCCACCACCGACGCCGAGATCGGCGGCGAGTTCGGCCGGGTCATGGGCTGGGCCGACAGCTACCGCCGTCTCCAGGTCCGCACCAACGCCGACACGCCCCACGATGCTGCCCAGGCCCGGAAGTTCGGCGCTCAGGGCATCGGTCTGTGCCGCACCGAGCACATGTTCTTTGAGGGCGAGCGCATCCGGGCCATCCGCCGCATGATCTGCTCCGACACGGTGGAGCAGCGGGAGGCCGCCCTGGCCGTTCTGGAGCCCATGCAGCAGGGCGACTTCGAGGGCATTTATGAGGCCATGGAGGGCTGCCCCGTCACCATCCGCTTCCTGGATCCCCCTCTGCACGAGTTCGTTCCCACCGAGGAGGCCGACATTGAGAAGCTGGCGGAGGACCTGGGCAAGTCCGTGGCCGATATCAAGAACATCATCGCCTCTCTCCATGAGTTCAACCCCATGATGGGCCACCGTGGCTGCCGTCTGGCCGTCACCTATCCGGAGATCGCCGCCATGCAGACCCGGGCCGTTATCAAGGCCGCCCTGGCTGTGCAGGCCAAGCACCCCGACTGGAACATGGTCCCCGAGATCATGATCCCCCTGGTGGGCGAGGTCAAGGA
>DXUR01000243.1 GCA_019417795.1 Clostridiales bacterium
AACTTCTTGGTGGTGTCAGAGCCGATGTTCTTCATGGCAAGGCCGAACATGCAGGCCCAGAACAGGATGCCGATGTAGTTGCCGTTCATCAGAGAGCTGACGGGGTTGGCGACGAAGTTGGTGAGCAGGGTGCTCAGCACCTCGCCCAGACCCTGCGGCACCACGTCCGACTGGGCAGCGTCTGCCAGAACGACCGACACAGGGAACATGAAGCTGGTGATAGAAGCGATAGCAGCCGCAAGGAAGGTGGTGAGCATGTACAGCCAGATGACCGTACCGAAGCGGCGGTCCAGCTTGGAGCTGCCCTGTGCCAGCGCGCTCGCCACGATGACGAACACCAGCACCGGAGCGATGCCCTTCAGTGCGCCGACGAACAGGCTGCCCAGCTCGCCGACCCAGCCTGCACCCGGCACCGCAAGCGCCAGCACCGCGCCGATGACCAGACCGACGACGATGCGAAGGATGAGGCTGACCTCATTGTACTTCTTCATAATGGCTTTTGCACCATTCATCATATAAAACACTCCTCTGTATTTGTGCGTCCCCGACGCACACTTTTCCTGTCTCTTACCCGAAGACAGTTGTTATTATAGCACATACGGCAGAAAAGTCAAAGGTTTTCAGTGAATTTTTCGGGCTGTTTCGGCAGATTTTTCGTTTTTAGCCTTCCTCCGCGCCGCCTCAAGTGTGCGTCATAGAAATACACAGTTAAAATATTTTACCGCTCAGGGCAGAAAAATCCCCCGGCAGAGTTTGTCTGCCGGGGGATAGTCATTCTTATTTATTTTTTCTGATTTTTCAGTCGTCCAGATAGGTCACTTTGCCGGGGACAAAGCCCTGGATGCCCATGCCGGGTGCATCCGAGATGGTGATATTCTTCTCGTCGAAGACCGCGCCGCCGAGGATGTGGTCCTCACTGCAGAGCACCGGGCCGTCCAGGTCCACTTTGGTGATGATCTTCTTGGCGCAGGCCAGCTCCACGGCTGCGTTGACCGAGATCTTGGCTTCCAGCATACAGCCGATCATGCACTCCACGCCGTAGACCTCTGCCGCCGAGGCAATGCGGAGAGCGTTGGTGATGCCGCCGCACTTCATCAGCTTGATGTTCACAAAGTCGGCTGCGCCGGTCTGCATGATGCGCAGGGCATCCGCCGGGCTGAACACGCTCTCATCGGCCAGTACCGGCACACTGGCGTGGCGGGTGACGTACTGCATCCCCTCGAGGTCAGCCGCCGGGACAGGCTGCTCGACGAACTCGATGTCCAGGCCCTTCTCCTGCATCTGGTCGAGGATGCGGACAGCCTGCTTTGCATTCCACGCCTGATTGGCGTCGATGCGGATCCTGACCTCTTTTCCCACAGCCTCGCGGACTGCGGCCAGACGGGCCACATCCAGCTCCGGGTCGATGCCCACCTTGACCTTCAGGCAGTCATAACCGCGCTGGATGGCGGTGCGGGCGTCCCGGGCCATCTCCTCGGGCGGGTTGACGCTGATGGTGATGTCCGTCACGATATTGCTGCGCGCGCCGCCCAGCATCCGGTAGACCGGGGCGCTGTACTTCTGGCCCAGCAGGTCCCACAGGGCCATATCCACGGCAGCCTTGGCGCTGGTATTGTGGACGAGAGCCTTCTGCACGGCGGCGGTCAGATCCTCGAACTCGTCGAGGTCGCGGCCCAGGATGGCCGGGGCGATGTGGTCGCGGATGGCGCCGATGATGGCTCCGGTGGTGTCGCCGGTGATGACGCCGGTGGGAGGTGCCTCACCGTAGCCCACCGCGCCGGTGTCGGTGTGCAGCTCAACGATGACGTCCTCCACGCTGCTCACGGTGCGCAGCGCTGTCTTGAAGGGGACGCGGAGCGGGGTCGAGATGCGGCCCAGCTTTACCTGTGTGATCTTCATGCCAGTCCCTCCTTATTCTTCCTGCATGTGTACGGTGGCCGACAGCTTCTGATAGGCGACGCGGAGCGTGCCGTCTTCCACATGGATGATGCCGCAGCGGGCAAAACCGTTCTTCTCGAGAAGATGCTGCATGATCTTGTTGTCGGCGTGGGTGTCGGCCCGCAGGCTCTCGCAGTGCTCGAGGCACCATGCGATGACCTCAGACGCCACGCCCCTGCGGTCCCCCGCCGAGGCCAGCCGATGGATAGTGCCGTAAGGCACCTCATCGTTGAGCCACTGGCCGTCTTCGATTTTCGCGTAGGTGGGGTCCGGCCCGAGGATGAAGGCAAACACCGCCTCGAGACGGCCGTTCACCGTATAGACGAACAGCCGGTTGGAGTCGATGTCTTCTTCCAGCATCTCCTGCGGCGGATAGCTGTCGCCCCACTGGGTCGGGTTTCCCGAATCCGCCATTGCTTTCCGGGCATGGGCATAGATCTCTAAAATTTGCTCCAAATCAGAGCGCCGTGCTCCACGAAACATTCCGTTTCCACCTTCTCTTTCCGTGCGCCGCAGCGCACTCCCGCATTTTTGCAGGTCTGGCTTTTATTGTAACACACTCTGCATCGTTTTTCCATCTTAAGACATCAAAAGACGTCCCGCAGACACGGGACGTCTTTTTTCGCAGTGTGCTCAAAGGTCAGGCCGGTGTGCGGGTGCGGACCGCGCGGCTCTGACGGTACTCACGGGGGCTCTGGCCGTACCGCTCGTGGAACAGGCGGTAGAAATAGCTGGTGTTCTCGTAGCCGACGTAGGTAATGATCTGCTGGATGTTCCAGTCGCTGCGGCGCAGCAGGCGGGCGGCAGTCTCCATCCGGTGCTTCTGGAGCAATTCCTTGTAAGTACGGCCTGTCTGCGCCCGGACGCACTCGCTGACATAGGCCAGAGAGACGCCGTAACTGCGGGCCACATTGGAGAGGCTGGCCTCACGGTAATTCTTGGTGATCTCATCCAAAGCCGCCTGCACCAGCTCTTCGCGGCTGACGGCCGCGCCGTAGGCTTCCAGCGGGAATTTCTTGATGCTCATAGGTATCCTCCGTTGCGGCGCAGCCGGGGACAGGGGGGATGTCGGAGCCGGGCTGCGCTCAGGTCTCATAAGCGTCCCTCTGTTGGGAGGCTTCTGCTTATAATACGGCGCATCCGGGCCGGAAATTGCATAAGACAAGAAAAAACTCCAAAATTTTTCAGACGGGGTTTCGACGCACATCAGAGGCCCAGCAGGGAGAGAAGGCTGAATTCCTCGGTCAGGCCAAGGTCGCTGACGCTTGCGTTGTAGTGGATGGTCGCTTTGGTCAGCGCTTCGTTTCCGGTGGATTCGACCTTCATGTTGGCCCAATCGGCTTCACTGCCGCTGTAGTAGATGTCGGTCAGTGCGCAGTTCTCAAAGGCTCCCACGTCGATTTTCTCCATCGATGCCGGAATATAGACGGCCCGCAGATTCGAAGCATAGAACGCTCTGTGCGGGATGGTCTTCATTCCCTTGGAGAGTGCGATTTTTCTTACATAGGAAAACTCAAAAGCTTCTTCTGCTATCGTCGTCACCGTATCCGGCAGTTTCATTTCCTCTACCCCGCACCCGCTGAATGCATCTGTTCCGATGGTCTTGAGTCTGGCGGGCAGTTTGAGTTTATTCAATGCACAGCAGCTCTCAAACATATGCGCCGGGATCTCCTCGATGTCACCATTCATCTGGACTTCTCTCAGCTTACTGCAATTCGAGAATGCGCCTTTTGGAAATAAGTTATAGTCTGTCCCAAATTTGCAGCCGCCGTTGAGTATCACCGTTTCCAGATAGGGACAGTCGTAAAATGCCCTCGCTCCAATTTCCGTGACGCTGGAAGGGATCGTAATGGTCGTAAACCAGTTTCCGCTGAATGCGCTGTCTCCAATAGTCTGTAGGCCCTCCGGCAGTCTTATTGTCCGGAGCGCCCGGCATCCGCTGAATGCATCTGCGCCAATCGTTTTCAAAGTGCTCGGCAGGGAAACATTCGACAGTGCTGTGCATCCATTAAACGCGCCAGTCTCGATAGTAGTCATGCCTTCCGGCAGGGAGATATTCGTCAACGACGTACAGCCTGAAAATGCACAAAAACTGAGCGTCCTCAAGCTTTTGGGCAGCGAAACGCTCGACAGCGCGGTACAGTTCTCAAAGCCGGCGGCATACTGCACCCCTTCCGGAATTTTAACGCTCGTCACACCGGTACAGTATGACACCGCACTTTCGATGCCCGTGACCGGGAATCTGCCGCTCACTGTTTCGACCGCATCCGGCAGAACGATGCTTCCGGACGGCATGAGCGATTGCCAATCGTAGCCAACCAGCGCCATCGTCCCGACACCATTCGGTTGGAATCTCCATACGATTTCGTCTTTTGTTCCATCCCGGACTGCATCATAGTATTCCGGCGTTGCGTTATAGACTATCCTCGCAGTGTTCCAGTCGTTATATCCGTTCCCAATAGAAACTTTCTGCCATTCCGACGCGCTTCCTTCGTAGTAAACGACACGCTCTGCGTATGCATCCCCGCTTCCGAACGCTTTTTCTCCGATACGCTTCACACTGTGGGGCAGATAAATGTGGTTTGCTGTCACACCCGAAAACGCACCGTCCCCGACTTCTTCGAGTCCCTGATTCAACTTGATGTAAGTCAGACCAAACGTAAACTGATTATTCACGATTCGGAACGCATCTTTTCCGATGCTTCTCACGCTTTCCGGGAAGACTACTTCCTGAAGACCGGTGTTTTCGAATGCCGCTTCTCCAATCGTCTTCAGATTCGCCGGAAGATGTATTTGGGTCAGAGCATAGCAGAGCGCAAACGCCTCATCCGGTATCTCCGTAATGTTGTCGTTAAGATTTACTTCTTCCAGATTGTAACAATAGCAGAACGACCTTTTTCCAAGTTTTGCCGGGCCTTTGATGGTTACTTTTTTCAGTTCCGGTATGTAATAAAATGCTTCATCCGCGATTTTGGTCACGCTTGCCGGGACGATGATTTCTTCAACAGCTGCGCCGTTGTATGCGCCCGACCTGAAAACATTGCTTCCGATCTCTGTAATGGTATATTGCCCCAGTTTCTCCGGAAACGTCAAGCTTCCAGACGGCTCATCCGTCCCATTGTAACCAGTGCAGACGAGCTTTGCCGTATTGCTTCCGGTGGGCCTTATGTTCCATACCCAGCCCGTTCTTTCGTCCGGTATTGCTATCATTTCGCCGGGTTCTGGTTCAGGATCAGGCTCCGGTGTGGGCGCAGGGTCCGGCGTCGGGTCGGGTGTCGGGGTCGGCTCCACGGTAGACGAGCCACCGCC
>DXUR01000244.1:0-1243 GCA_019417795.1 Clostridiales bacterium
TTGGGGATGGCAACGGTTGCGCTGCCGCCGGTGGACAGAGCCTGTCCGTTGATGCTCACGGGCTCTCCGTTTCCAGACACCGCTGTGACTAGCGTAGATGTTGCTCCGCTATCATTTTGCAGCGTATAGGTATAGTTCGTTCCGTTGGCGGTAAAATCGCCGAGCCCCACTGCCAGACCTTCAAAGGTCAGAAGGTCTTTCCCGGGCACTGCGGCTCGCACCACTACGGGGGTGCAAAGCCGGGAGAAGGTGACGGTTTCCGTCTGGAAGGTTTCCCCGGAGATGGCACCGCCAATACTGGTCTTTTTCGTTTCCAGAACGGTCCCGGCAGCATCCAGCAGCGTGGCCACCAGCTCTGCGCCAGTCTGAGACTGCAGGCAGTTGTTGCGCAGGGTAATGGCGGCGGTGCTGTGACCGTTGCCGTCGTTCCCCTGTGTCACATCCATCGTCAGCTGCTCTCCGGTGCGGGCCAGTGCGCCGGTCATATGGACGCTGGCCTCGCTGTCACTGCCGTCATACTCCGGCAGGCGCTGATTGCTTCCCGATCCACCGATCTGGCCTTCCGCCCACGCCTCGGCGTACAGATAGGTACCCACATTGGGGATCTCGGTTTTGCCAATGGAGTTCATATACTGGCCCAGATCATAGGTCAGGTCCAGTGTAAAGGTTCCCTGATCGATGCGGGCGAGGGCGCTGTCTCCGGAAATGGTGATTTCATTACCGCGAACCGATACGTCGTTTGTGGTGCAGGCTACCTCTGCAGGTTTGGTATGCAGATCATCCGCATAGAACGCAAGCTTCACCTCGCGGCTCTTTCCGCCGGCCAGCGTGGCGGCAGAGGAATTATAGAGGGTCATGCGCACCGTGCGCTTGCCGGCGCTCTCCGCAATCACTTCCATTTGCGAGATGCCAATGTCGGGATAATCCAGATACACTGTGCCGTTTTCGTTGATGCCGCCGGCGGCGGTGATGGTATAGCTCGGGTCGGTCACGCGGTCCTTCACATGGTGCCAGACGGTAAGGGTGGTGCTTTCATTGGGCAGCAGTTTTTCCGTAAGGGTGGCGGTTTCCCCGCTGCCAAGCTTGACCGTTAGGTTTGTCACATCGTTCAGCCCGGTGTTGCGGATGGTAAAGCGAATGGGTGTCAGGCTGTTCAGCGCCAGCGTTGCATAATCCACACCGATCTGTTCCACTGCCACCGCATCGGTGATAAAATCAGAGGTAGCGGTATAGAGGATCGTTT